>JBFRWR010000060.1:0-7207 GCA_051439685.1 Trichodesmium sp. | reverse complement strand
GAGCGCGACCTTTGAAACGAGCAATTCAAAAAGAATTAGAAAATCCTCTAGCAAATTTGATTTTAGAGAATAAATTTATTGGTGGGGATGTTGTGGTAATTGATTGTGTAGATGGTGGTTTAGTGTTTGGGAAAAAAGAGGAATTGGAATTAGTGAAAAGTTAATTTTAATAATAGTGCGAGCTTCTAGCTCGCCAGTCAAAATTATCAGGAAAAAATGTTAATGGAAATAAGGTATGATAATTTTTTATATGAGGTAAACGAAGCTGCTAAGTCGATTCCACTTTGCTGAGGTACATCCACGCGAGCAAGATGCTCGCACTGGTAAGATTTAATTATTAATACCTGTACTTATTATGCTTGGAATCTGCTGTATAGGGTAAACAAAATTGCCAACTGCTGAACAAAGCATCAGATGTGTCATACTCTGTCAATCTTTAACTAATACATTCACTTCTATTTTTATTGTTCCTCTAGACGAACGAAAAGGTAATTTATTTATCTTGGCAGGAGATAATATAGATATAGAAATACATCCTAATGGTACTTGGAGATTCTTATGATGAAGCCAGATTTTAATAACATGAATAAAGCCCAATTTAGAGCTTATGTAATTGCTAATCCTAATGATAAAGAAGCAATTTAATCCAACAACTTTTGCAAGAATATGCTAGCTATAAATCTCTTAATAAAGACATAGAAAGACAATTTGTTTGTGATACCACAAATCATCACTATCAAATTGTAAATATGGGTTGGCAAAATAAAGTTCGGGTTTATGGATGTACTCTACACTTAGATATCAAAGATGGGAAAATTTGGATTCAACACAACACAACCGAAATAGAGATTGCTGAAGAACTGGTAAATTTAGGAGTGCCAAAACATGATATTGTTATTGGTTTTCATTCTCCTTTTAAGAGACAATTTACAGAATATGCGGTTAATTAACAAGTAAGTAGTAATTTTTTTCTACTTATAGTTCGTTTGATCTGAACAAAGTATAAAGTAAACAACTACAAAGTTATAGGAAAAAAATTCCACTCTGCACAATTGATGTGGAGTGGAAAAATATCAATTTAATAACGACGCATTTCATTCAAAAACTTATTTTGATAACGTAAAAACTCTTTCCTAGATTCTTGGAAACGACGTTTATTATATCTTTCTATTTCCAAAATTCGACGTCGCTGATCCTGGAGAAACCCTTGCTGAAACCTCAGATATTCCGTGTGCCACTCATGAAAACGACGTTGACCATCACGAACTAACATTTGTCGATAATGTTCATGATCTAACTTATCTATAGGAACATTACTTAAATCTCTCATAACTCAATACCTCTTAAACGAAAGTTCTAAATTTTAAAATTTTAACATTTTATTGATTTAATATCAAATCTGATGGTTGTTACAGCAGTTTCTTAATTTTAGTAGAGGTAATTTCCTACGGAATGCTCCGCAAACATTAATTACCCCTACTTGCGCGTAGCCTCATCACACTCATTCCCGCCCAAGCAACATTCTGTTTTGTATAACTTACTAAACTTGCTTTACCAGTCACTAAATTATACTTAAAAATTTGACCATTAAATATAGCAAATAATTCATTGCCGTAAAAATCTAGACAAGCAGAATTTTTCACTCCACTAGCACTACCAACAGTAATAGGACTAGCATTATTATCAAGTCGCATCAGATATCTTTGCTGATTATAATTATTACCAAAATCTGAATAACCTCGACCTTTACTATCAAAAGCTAAACCACCACAATAAAAAGGATAATAAGATTTATAAGACTTAATCACTCTTCCTGCACCTGTCTTTAGATTTACTCTTAATAATGTTTGAGGACCCATTGCATAGAGAGCATTTCTATGTTTAGAAAAAGCTAAACTTGCTACTTTACTATTACCCAATTTACCAATAATTTTAGTTTTGGCAGTATGAGGATTTATTCTGACTAAATCTGTTGTTTTTGAGTCTCGCCAGCGAATTCCATAGAGTATATTTCCACAAAAAGCAATATCAACTATCTGCATACCCATAGAACCAATTAAGACTGTTTTACCAGACTCTATATCTAAAGTATAGAGATTACTTGCTTTGCCATTAGAATATAAATCTTGAATATAAATTAATTCTTGTAATTCTTGATTCTGTTTATAAACTTCGTCTGATATTTCTGAAGTTTCTGCGGGGGAAACTAGGTCTGGGTCTTCTTGTTCTATATCGGTGGGCGGTACCGATGACTCCTGGAAAAATGGGAGACCTGATGGGTATGGTTCGTCTATATCGGTTGGTAATTCCGAGAACTCTGACTGTGACGTTGGTAGACCTGATTCTGGTTTTTTTTTTGACTTTCCCAGGGGTTTTGTCTGCTGATTTTTGGTCTTTTTATTTTGCCTACTTCCAAGTAAATTACCTGTAACTGTTCCTAGTCCCTTAGATAAATTGTCTGTAACTTCCCCTAGTCCTTCAGATACATTGTCTGTAACTTTTTCTAGTCCGCCAGATAAATTACCTGTAACTTCTCCTAGTCCTTCAGATACATTGTCTGTAACGCCTCCCAGTCCTTCAGATAAATTATCTGTAACGTCCCCTAGTCCTTCAGATAAATCTCCTACAATTTCTCCTCCAGTATTACCAAGAGATTTTAAACTTTGTAATGGATTAGTAAGTAAAGACAATGGATTTAAAAAGAGGAGTTTTAAAAATTTGATAATTGTCGTAATAACTGTTACGAGAATGTTAACAATATATCTAACAAATGACCAAATTTTACTGATAATATTAGCTACAAATAAATAGATTTTTAGTGGAAGAGCAATAAATAAGTGAAAAAATGTTTTTACCCAGAAAAAGACTTTTTTAATTATGTCAATTATAAATTCATATATTTTAATAATTAGATTTATAAAAGCTTTAACAATAGCTTTAATCCATGACCAAATTTTTCTGACAAGTTTAAGTGTAAAGAAATAAATTTTTATAGGAATGGCTATGAAAATTTGGAATAGTCTTTTTATACATAAAAATATATTCCTAATTGGAGTCAAAATGAATCCCAAAAAGTTTTTAATATAACGCAGTATTCCCATCAAAACACTCAAGCCAGGTAAAGGTAGTTTTCCTGTGGCATTTTCTACAGTTTCTGTTAGTTTATTTGGTACATTTTTGAGAGCAGATAAATTTTCTGTCGGTAACTTTTCGGCAATATTTTCTACTGCATCAGTAGTTTTTTTCAGAGGATTAGGAATAGAGGGGATCTCCCCTTTATCTCGCCTATCTTTGAAATTTTTCATTTCAAACTCCTTTAATGAATTAAAAACTTTTAAGATTTAATAATTTAAGATTTAATATTTAATCCGGTTGAACATTCGTCATTGCGACAATAGGCAGCAATCTCAGAGGAGCATGGAGATTGCTTTCCTTTCACTCTGAGTCGCAATGACTTAGCTATAGTAATTATTCCGATTCTATATAATAGCTTTTTATTCGGTCTAAATCTCCTTCTCAACATCTAATCTTGCTGATTGCTGTTTGCTGAACGCTGACTGCTTTTGAATAATAGACATCTCCGGAAATTAAAATTTAACAAATTAATTATCGGAGATATCTAAGAAGATGTGATGGCGGATTGGAGGATTAGTACAAAATCCTTAACTTAACCTATTTATTTATGCTAAACTAGGAGAAGTCATTGGTTGTTCTATTTCACTCTCATAAACAGCTTCTCCTGGTGCCGCTGCTAGAGCTGTCAAACCAACTGCTTCGGCATATTTTAAGTAAGTTTCTACTGAAGCAATAACTACCCTAGCTTCTACTGCGAGTAATTCAATACCCACTAAAGAAACACGAACCCAAGCATCTATGACAACTCCTTTGTCAAGAATGCGATCGACAACTTCTGCTAAACTCGAAGATGAGTTAACTTTTTCTACTGCCATAATTTTTATTCCTTTACTTCTTGGGAACCCCAAACATAATTATGTAAATTAGTTCGGAAGCGTTGTAATTTCTCAGTCAACTCCTGAGACATTAATGCTCGTTCAGAACTGAATTGTTCCTGAAGTTGCAACACTTCAAGCTTAAGTTCTAATACTTCTTGTTTGCGTTTAGCAATATCTTCTAACCGCTCCTGACGTGCTTGCTGCTCATACAAACGCAGTGCTTCAACATACTCTTCCAGCATTGTCCGCACTTGCTGATAACGTTCGGCATTTTCCAATTGCCTTTGCTGTTTTTCTGCTAAACCTGTTTCGTGAAGGTTTGTCACAAAATCCTGCAACATGGTGTGAAGCACCTGAGCTTCTTGGTCTAGTTCTTGCCTAATAGCACCAAGTTCGGCTTGAGTTTGTTGTCTTTGTTGGGCAACCTCTAGTTTGCGTTCAGCAATTTCAGTTAATCGCTGCGATCGCTCTTTTGCCCATATATCTTTCAGAGCCATAATTAATAGAGTTGTGCTTTAGTATTAATAAGCTCCAGCAGTAGCAGGTGTTACTGGTGTTGCGTCTAGAGGTTCGTCATCGAAATCATTAGAAACGGCTTCTCCTGGTGCTGCTGCTAGAGCGGTTAAACCAACTGCTTCAGCATACTTGAGGTAAGTCTCTACTGAAGCAATAACTATTCTAGCTTCAACTGCGAGTAACTCAATACCGACTAAAGAAACACGAACCCAAGCATCTATGACAACACCTTTATCAAGAATGCGATCTACAACTTCCGCTAGACTGGAAGATGAGTTAACTTTTTCTACTGCCATAATTTTTATTCCTTATTTACTAGAAGCATCAATTTAACATTAGTCTAAAGTTGATTCGATAAACTTTTGAGATTTTTAGTTTACTTTTCAGTAGACTTTGCTAAATATTGGGATGCTGAGATAATTTGATTTGTAGAGATTTTAGGGTCTTACTTAATTATAACATTATCCTTGAATTAGATAGCTTTAAGTAATAAAAAGTAAAGTTAATTATCAAAAAAATTAGGTCGCGCAGCCCCTTCCATAAAGCGAAATGTTTCAGGACTTAGGCAGTACAACGTATTTTCGTCATTGCGACCGATAGGGAAGCAATCTCAAACCCTAGTTTTTCGTACTTCATGCGTAAGTCCTGTGTTTTTGGAACGTTGCTCTAATCCCCGTTACAAAAACAACTTCTGACTTCTGACTTCTGACTTCTAACTTCGTTAACGCCCTATTATGTAGGGACGTTGCATGCAACGTCCCTACCAACTCCCTGTTTTCTTCAAACAAAATGATAAGGGGGAAGTGGCTCACTTAAACTAATTTGCCAATGGGGACAGTTAGCTTGCCATGTTGGGAGATGTTGGGTCGTTAGAAGTTCTACTTCTCGATTGGCCAACAAATACACTTGCTTAATTCCCCCTTCTGTGCTGTCTTTAAATACTAATTTGGGATAATCTTGAACAATTAACTGACGTATATTTTCCCACTGTTGGTGTTGCTCGGTTTGAAAAGCTTGTTGTTGTTGAAAGCGTTGTTTTTTTGCTAATAAATAAGCTTTACCACGAGCTTCAGTAATTTCGAGAGTAGAAGGAGGAGAAACTGGTGAAAAAGTTACAGTATATTCTGCCTTTTCTGCTAATTCAGTTATAGTCGTCAGATATTGTTGCTGATTATTTTGTAAGTGATGAATAATATTTTCCACCGCAGCAAAAGCATTACCAAATCTAAGTGGTAGTAGGGAAGTTTGCTGAAATATTTCTCTAATTACGCGATCGTGGTTTAATACTGCTTCTAGTAATTTTTCGTCTGTTTCTTGTATTGCTTCAATAGATACATTTGCTTCAGCTAGAGCAGCAAGATTTTGATATGCAATTAGTTCTACTTCCTGTTTCATTCCTTTTGGCAATACTAGGGATGATTTAGGTAGAAGAAAAGCGTAGACATAAAATGACATTTTGGGTGCTTGGTTGTTATGGCAGTGAGTTTTTTTGCTCGTAGGTTGGGTTGAGGATTTCCCGTTAGCGTAGCTTATCCGTAGGATAAACCCAACACAAGTAATTGTTTGTAGTAGGGCTTCAGCCCGATCAAACATAGATAGGGCTATAGCAATTATACGAGCTTTTCCAGAAATTGTTGGGTTTCGTCCCTCAACCCAACCTACATTTTGTTAGAATCAGAGTTAAAATCCTGAGACTGTTTTTGATTTATCAGAGCATTGTAAGCAGTAGTAAAATGAGCATTTGTAATCCTGATTTTCTTTGGAGACTTAATTCCTTTTGCGCTATAACTACGAATCGCAGCTAAAGCAGCTTGATTAGTCAGTAATGCCAAATCTGCTCCATTCCAGCCTTCTGTGCGACTTGCCCAATCTTTCAAATTTACTGCTTGCAGTGGACGACCTTGATTATGCACTTTCAAAATTGCTAAACGACCATTTTTATCTGGTAAGTCTACTTTAATTTGTAAATCCAATCTTCCCGCTCGCAATAATGCTGGATCTAGAGCATCAGGGCGATTAGTTGCTCCCACCAATAATATTTGAGTGCAGTCGCGCAAACCATCTAATTCTGTTAATAGTTGACCAACTAGGCGATCGCTCACTCCAGAATCTCCGATAAATTTACCACGAGCAGGAGCTAGGGTATCAATTTCGTCTACAAATATCACACAAGGCGCAACTTGTCTAGCTTTAGAAAAAAGTTCTCGGACTGCTTCTTCTGCTGCTCCCACCCATTTACTGAGCAACTCTGGTCCGTTGACAGCAATAAAATTAGCTTGTCCTTGAGAAGCAACAGCTTTTGCGAGCAAAGTTTTTCCGGTTCCTGGTTCCCCCCAGAGCAAAATTCCTTTGGGAGCTTTTGCCTTCGTTTGTTCGTATAATTCTGGGTAGAGTAATGCACCTTCAACTGACTCTTGTAATTTTTGTTTGACCGCATCCAGACCGCCAATATCTTGCCAACTTACATTAGGCACTTCCACCGCCACAGACCGCAACACAGAAGGTTTAACTTCCTTAATTGCTGTCAGAAAATCTGTTTGCAATAAATTCATATCCTCTGGAGTCGGACTATCCAAAGATGGAACTTGACGACGAAGAGCTAAATAAGCAGCTTTTTGACACAAAGCTTTTAAGTCAGCACCCACTAACCCAACTCCCATATCAGCAATTTCTCCCAAGTCAACAGAACTATCTAATGGCATAGAATTTGTCATTATCTGCAAAATTTCTAATCGTCC
>JBFRWR010000059.1:0-5273 GCA_051439685.1 Trichodesmium sp. | reverse complement strand
AAGTTGCTCAATATATTTTCCCCTGGCTAAGTATGTGTAATGTTGATGATTAAAACTGTAATATTTTCCTGTTTCTATGATTTTTTCTACTTCTCCTGTTAAACGACTTTTTTCAGCAGCGAGTGCTGCTGTCAGGGTTAAATTTTCAGTTCCTAATCTGACTTCATGGTAGTAGTGAGAAATTGCTCTTTCTACTGGATTCCTTAAAATAACAATTAATTTTATCTGGGGATATTTATCAAAAACTCTTTGAGCTACGAGGGGATGAAATAAATAGTAAGGACTTGATTCTCCTGTAATTATTCCTGGTTCTAATTGGGGAAATTGTGATTGATACCATTTTAAATCTTTATCAAAATTTAGGTCAAAATAATGAATTTCATGTTGTAGAGAGGGAGCAACTAAAGGGTGTTGAATTAAATAGTTATATAAGGAATTGGTTCCACATTTCTGTCCTCCAATTATCAAAAAATGGGGTTTTTGGCTATTCACTAAATCGTCGTAATTTTTATTAAAGTTGATTCCAGTATATTGATGTAATTTTTGGTTATATGGTTGAAAGTATTCAGTTAACTTCTGATATGTTTCTGATTCAATATGAATTGTTTTTTCCTTCTCAACATCGACAGAATAATCTATAGATTCTGGTGGCAAATTTAGAAAATCAAATACTTTATTCATCGTTGCTTGAGGATGCTCTAATAATTCTTCAGTTTGCAGAATTAAAAGTTGTTCTCTGGGGAAAAACTTCATCCAATTTTCAAGTTGCTCAATGTATTTACCACGAGATAAATATGTATAGTGTTGATGGTTAAAACTACAATATGTTTCTGTTTCTATAATTTTCTCTACTTCACCTTCTAGACGATGATCTTCTTGAGAAATTGCTTCTGAAAAGCTGAGAGTTTCATACCCTAATTTAATTTCATGTTGATAGTGTTGAATTGCTCTATCTATAGGATTTCTAAGTATGAAAATTAACTTGATATGAGGATATAAATTGTAAACTCTTTCAGGAACAAGAGGATGAAACAAATAGTAAGGAGTTGATTCTCCTGTAATGAATTTACTATCTTTTGTATTTGGAAATTTGTCTTGATACCAATTTATTCCTTGATGAAAATTCAAATCAAAAAAGTGTAAGGATGGTTGTTGAGGTGCTGCTACTTGAGGATGCTGAAAAAGATATTTATGCAAATAATTTACTCCACATTTTTGTGCTCCAATTATTAAAAAGTTAGGTTCTTGTGGCAAGTTGACAAAATTTTTATGTCGTAGTATAGATACACAAAAATCACTTTTTAATCCTCCTGGAATTTCCATGAGAATTTCTTCAATTTCCAATAATAGTCTAATTATTGTGTCTCCTTTCGGATCTCCTGGAGAAAATTGATTACTATCTAATAGTTGATATAATTCGTGAATTAATCCTCCTCCGTATTGATTTAAAACTTCTATATGAAAATAATATTTGATGAAGGATAATATTAGTTTTGAACGTACTGCTTCTGAGGGATCTACTTTAAATACATCTTCGATAGTTGGGCTTTTATATTCGGGAATTTTGACAGATTTAAGACTATCATCAAAGCAATTATATATACGATTAATTAAATCTAGTTGAGGCTTTTCATAAATATTGTAGCAATCACCAACATACTCATTTAAGATTACATATCCTTGAGGTTTGAGATGATTTCTCATCGTTGATAAACAGTGTTCTAATTCTTTGACATGATGTAAAGAACCTAGACACATTATCAAGTCATATTTTTGATTTTGTTTAATAGTAAAAGTATTAAAATCATCTTGATAGAAATTAATTTTAACTCCAGCTTTTTCAGCATCTCTTCTAGCAATTTCTAAAGCTGATTCAGAAAAATCAAAAGCATCAATATTCTTGGCTAAACCTAACTGAGCGATTAGTATTTCGTGATTACCAACCCCACAACCTATTGACAATAAACTATCAAATTTTCTGCCTGCAAAAAAGTCTTCTATTAACCAAGCAAGCCAATATTTTTCTGTTTTGCCACCGGATATTCTTTGATTAATGGCTTTTTCAATTATCAAATTAGATACCCATTTATTGCTACTGACTAAAGCTGCTTTTGGATTAGTTTGCCAATATTTTTGTGCTTGACTTTGATTATCAAAATTATTGTCTGACATAATTAGGGAATAGGGAGTAGGGAATAGGGAATAGGGAATAGGGAATCGTGAGTAGTTAGGAGAAATAGAAATTACAAATGGAGTAGAAAGAATAATAGTCTCTTAATTTTTCTGCTCTATTTAGGGAGCCGGGAATAGTTAGGAGTTAGGAGTTAGGAGTTAGGAGTTATACTAATTTGAAAAAACAATTTACAAGAGATGTCTATGTAACTAATAAGATAAGTTATGATCTAAGAATAACATTGAAACTATTCATTATGACTCATGACTGCTGACTCCTAAAAATGCTCTAGCTAGTTTTCTTTCCTGTAAAAAATACTCCTACTTCTAAAATTTATCTGCCTTTTTCTCTTAATATTGTAGGGACTAGGGAGTAGTTAGTTATCAGTTATCAGCTTCATTACTTTTACCTGAAAAGTCAAATAAGTTTTTTGTTATTATGCTTCAATTATTGGGTTAAAAACATAGTATAAGTTAAAAAAATCATTGCTTTATTGACTAAAAAACTGAGAGCGGACTGCTAATAGCTGAATGCTGAATACTTAAGTCTTCTTTCCTGTAACAAATACTCCTGCTGCTAAAATTTATCTACTTTTTTCTCTTAATATTTAGGGACTAGGGAGTAGTCATTTATCAGTTATCAGCTTCATTACTTTTACCTAAAAATTCAAATAAGTTTGTTGTTCTTCTGCTTCAATTATTGAGTTTAAAACATAGTTTAATTTCAATAAATGATTGCTTTATTGACTAAAAAGCTGAGAGCTGAATGCTGAATACTTAAGTTTTCTTTCCTGTAAAAAATACTCCTGCTGCTAAAATTTCTCTGCCTTTTTTTCCTAATGCCATATCTAAATTATCACCCTCTTGTACTAAAAAAGCGTGCCAATCTTCTAAACGATCTTGCCATTCTTTTTGTTGAATATAAGGCCAGATAGTTTGAATCAACATCATCATACTATAAGATGGATAATGATGAGACAAAATACCACTTTTGATTTCTTTAAAGTCTGACAAAATTTGCCGTAAACCATGAATTGTCATATTAAAATAATGACTAGGATCGGCATGAAGTGGTTGTAGAAAAGCTGTATCTATAAAGATTAAACCACCTGGTTTTAAGATGCGATAAATTTCTTTTGCGGTGATAAATGGATTGGGTAAATGTTCAAAAACGGCATGACTAATTATCCCATCAAAGCAATTATCAATAAATGGTAATTTTAATGTGGAACAAACGATATCTGTATATTGATATTGCTGTACATCTAAATAACAAATATTTGGTTTGAGATATTCTTTTTGAGTATTACCTGCGCCAAAATCTAAGACTATTCCATTCTCTCCAATTTGATTTAATACTTTTAAAATTCCTTCTGAATAAGGATGAGTGGTTTCTGTTTCTGTCAGTTTAATAAATGGTAATTCTCCAGGTTGTAAAATATGAGGAGTATTTCCCCTAATCCATACAGGACAATTTTCTGCATTGCATGGTTTAGCTTTTTGATGGCATTGTGGGCAAATTAATATTTTTTCTAGGTGAAAATTTTTCTGTCTTGTAGGAAGTTTAGGGGGTTTACCAATAACTTTAAATTTATTTTGAAATAATAAGGTTTTTTCCTCCTTTTCAAGGAATATTTCTATTTTTATATCTGTCTCTGCTTTAATATTATCCGGCAGTAAAATTTCACCCCAAAAACCACTATGACTGGCATATTTTTCCTCTGGAAAAGCAGCCGCAACATCTGGTCTATATCCACCATGTAAAAGGGAAATATAAGGTTGAGAATTTAGATGTAAATTTAGTTTGAAATTGCCATTATTTTCAGGAATATACCAACCAGAAAATTTGGTTAGGTAATCTATTTCTATACTTTTAGGAAAATCTAGATTAAACATTTTAGAGAATAGGGAGTAGGGAGTAGGGAGTAGGTAATAGGAAATTTGCCATCTAACATTTATGCCAAAATATTTGATGACTTCAAAACCAAAGTCAAAATTCCAATTAATTTAGAAACTATTAGTCAAATTAAACCTACTAATCAATCCGTGTATCCGTGGGATAATCCGTGTGTGCCGTGCCATAATTTATGTGTACTTATTATTCTTTCAAACTTTGAACTTCTTCTAAACTGAGACCTGTATTTTGACTTACTATTTCTATATCTAAAAATTCCAGTAATTTTTTGGCAATTTCAATTTGAGTTTCTCGAATACCTATTTGTTTACCTTCCTCAATTGCTTGATTCTTAGCTCTTTTAATAGAATTTTTTTGGTCATGTATATAGATTTGTCTAGCTTCTAAATTTTCAATTTCTTCCCTAGTTAAATTAGCTTGATTAGCAACTACAAATGCTTGATTTATTTCTGGTACTTCTGCCATGATTTCTGGTACAAAGTCTAAATCATTTGCACTCTTGAGAAAATAAAGCCATTTATCAGTAAGCGTTACTAACTCTGAAATTTCTTTATTGAATTTTGGCAATTCTACAAATACTAATTCTATGTCATAAATAGGATAGTCTATCAAGTAATCTTTTTCCTTTAATAGAAACCTAGAAATAACTTTATCTAATCCAGAAAACATCTCAAAATCTGTAATAGTTAAAGCAATTACAGGATTCAATAAAGTATAATCTTCTCCTGAGTCTAATTGAGTTGAATAAGATTTAGCTGCATTATATAAAATCCGTTTCTCAAATCCTTCTAAGTTTAAGACTTGCATTTCAATAATTACAGTTTTTTTGCCAGTAATTTTAGCTTTAACATCTAAATAAGTATCTTTTAATCCTCGAACTTTTGGTACAAGATAAGGATTAAGAATTTCTAAGTCTTTAATAGTAGGATTACCATCATAAAGGATGCTGTTTAAGAAGCTAATTAAAATATCTTTACTCTGTTCGGAACCAAAAATTTTCTTGAAAGCAAAATCTGTTTTGGGATTAATAAAAATCATTTTTTTATAGAGAATAGGGAGTAGGTAGTAGGGAGTAGGGAATTTGCCAATCTAACATTTCTGCTAAAATACTTAATTACTTCAAAACCAAAGTCAAAATTAAAATTAAGTCAGAAACTATTAGTCAAATTCAACCTACTAATTAATC
>JBFRWR010000058.1:0-2700 GCA_051439685.1 Trichodesmium sp. | reverse complement strand
TAATTGATAATGGATAATTGATAATTACAAGATGGTTTTAACCGTTACGGAATTGAAGATCGGGAAATTCAAGAGCACTTTTTTTCCCTATCCAAGGGGAGGCTTCAAGGCGCGAATTATTAATTATTAATAATTAATAATTAATAATTGGGTAAATATTAATTTTGAGATTTTATGTTTAACTTTAGTCTGGCAATTCGTACTTATAATTGGGAAAAATATCTACAGCAATTAGAGTTTTTAGACTATACGAACTTTGCCATTTATTGAATTATTATAGGTTTTGATAATTATCTCTCTGTCGAATATCATCTAAAGGAGATTCATGGGTATTAGGTTCATCTGGAGAAAATTCTACAATAACTCTAAGAAGCTGTTTGTAAACTTATAAAAACCTCTCTCCAAACCTCTTTCCTACGAGGAGAGAGGCTTATTAACCCCTCTTCTCTAAAACGGAAGGGGGGCAGGGGGCTGGGTTTTTAGGATTTATTGGTTCCATGCAGTAGTTCTCAAACAGTTTCTAACTCTCATTTTTCCCTTTTGCCAACCATCACCGAATAATTAATAGTTGATAATTAATAATTAATAATTAATAGTTGAGAGTCAATTAATGATTCATTCAACAATTCAGGTTTTAAGCATCCCTTTTGACTAAACTAAAACAGCAGAAATAAGCTCATTTGCTATATCAAAATTAGCAGTGACATTCTGCACATCATCCAAGTCATCAAGAGCATTCATTAACTTGAGAAGCGATCGCCCCTGTTCCGTATCTGTTACCTCAATAGTATTACCAGAAATCCACCGAAACTCAACCTCACTCACATCAAAACCTTTTTCTCGTAATACCTGACTGAGATTTTCCAAATTAGTAGTTTCAGTGAAAACCTCTGCACCCTGAAAATCATCTTCATCAATCATTTCATAATATTCTGCTTCCCCTTCGACAGATGCTTCCAATAACTCATCCTCATCAACAGAACCCTGAATAGTCACCACACCTTTTTGGTCAAACATCCAACTAACACAACCAGTCTCACCCAAATTACCACCATTTTTAGTAAACGCACTTCTCAGGTCTGCTGCTGTACGGTTACGGTTATCTGTCAGTGCTTCAATTAAAATAGCTATACCTCCGGCACCATAACCCTCATAACGAATCTCCTCCAATTGACTCCCATCATTTAACTGACCCGAACCTTTAGCGATCGCCCTGTCAATATTATCATTAGGAATACCTGCCTCTTTCGCCTTTTCTATCGCCGTCCGTAACTGAAAATTACCAGCGGGATCGGCACCACTACGAGCAGCAACAATAATTTGGCGGGAAACTTTAGCGAAAACTTTCCCCTTAACAGCATCAACTCTTGCTTTTTGCCTTTTAATATTTGCCCACTTACTATGTCCTGCCATAAAATCAAATAGCTTCAAAAAAATAAAATATTATCATTAATCTTGATAACTATTCACCACAAAAAAACTTGTGAAAGAGTTACCAAATTTTTCTTCAATAGTATATACTGCTTTTTATTTTTTCCTTTCAAAGTAACCTTTAAAGGCTAAATAAATTTAACTTAATAGCAACTTATTTAAACAAACCTGATAGTAGTTTCTGTATTTTCTAAATGAGAAGTATCACCCTTTAACTCCATATACCATTGTTGTTGTTGAGAGACAATTTTAACTAAACAACACAGAGAAGCCTTAATTTCAGTTTGAGCAATTTCACCGACTAATCCTGCAGCAGTACCAATCACTGAAGCACCATGTCCCACCAATAAAATATTCTCTGTGGGAAACTCGGCTGCCAAACGTTGAGAAGTTTCTCCACTACGCTGCATACAATCTTCCCAGGTTTCAGGATATTGAGGATGGCCTGGATTGTAGGAAAGGTCAATTCTGCTATAGGTTTTGGCCAGAGTTTCTGGCGAGAGAGTTTCTGGCATAGTGGGTATCCATTCTGGGTTTAACCATTCACACAAACCCCAATCTAATTTAATGGATAAATCAAGAAGTTCTGCTACTTCATTGGCCGTTTGTACAGTTCTGAGAAAGGGAGAGGCAAAAATTTGAGTGATATTTTCCCCAATTAAACGATTTCCTAGTTGTTTGGCTTGAATAAAACCATCATCTGAAAGATGGGGATCGTATGGCCTTTCCGCAGTATTAAACCATTCGGGGCGAACAAAGTCGATCCGGTTTCCGTGCCTTGCTATCCAGATTGTTTGTTGGGACATAAGTTGCTCTTTTGCAGATTGCACCTTTAAATATATAGCAATCTAGGACATGGGAGATAACTAAAGTCCTCGCTACTGGCCATTAATTTTCAGAACTTTACCAAAACTTGATGTAAATACCGATAATCTTTACCAAATCTTTAAGTAAATACACCGAATTATCTAGTAATATATAGGTATAGATAAATAAATAAATAAGAAATTTAAGTCTTCACGGAATTTATTTAATTATTTATTGTATTGGTTTGTGTGTTGTAATTTGAATTGAGGCTTTCTCTATCAGAGGGAGCTAATTTTTTTTGGTCGATATTGGAGTCGGCCATGTATTTCTGGCAGCTTTACCAAAACTTCATCAAACTACTGAAACTCTTTACCAAATCTTTAAGTAAATACACCGAATTATTCAGTATGATATAGGTATAGATAAATAAATAAGAAATTTAAGTCTTCACGGAATTTATTT
>JBFRWR010000057.1:0-5360 GCA_051439685.1 Trichodesmium sp. | reverse complement strand
AACCTACATCTATTGCAACATTTAAGATGAAACAGTCTAGTAGGGTGGGTTAGACGGCAATAACTATGAATTGTAGCAAAGTCGTTGCGGGAATTCCGGCCGACAGTACGGCGTAACCCACCGAATATTAAGCACTTTAAAAGTCTTAATCTTTAAAGGAAAAAACCAATTACAGCAGATTCCCGCTCAATCAGGTATAAGTATGAATGTTCTAGAATTGAGAATTGAGAATTGAGAATTGAGAATTAACTCTTCTGATAAAAAAAGAGGATTGGCTAAAAGGATTTTTTTTCTTTTTTCTCTTGAAATAGAAGGCTTTATACCTTAATTTTTCGGTAAAGTGTTTGTAGTGCGGGCATCTTGCCCGCGACTGGTGTACCTCACTAATATGAAATACGCTGTCTTTCTTAATTTCCACATCTTTTTCATTTTTATTCAGCAATTTTCAGGTCATATAAATTCCAGAAACCACCACCTAATTCAGTATAATTAATCCCTTGAATCCGGTCACGAATAGCATCAAATTCTAGAGGATTTACCATATAAATAAAAGGTAATTCCTCAGCAATAATTTGTTGTGCTTGACCATAAAATTCTTTCCGTTTGTTTTCATCTAAAACCTGAGATGCTTGAATATAAAGATCGTCTATTTCTTGTTCCCAATCATTTACTTTCCAGCCTTTTATTTCTTCCTCTCCCGGTTGCGGTCCTTGATTAAAAGTGTGTAATCTACCATTTACAGACCAAATATTATAACTACCATGAGGTTCAATACTTCCTCCTGTAAAACCTCCGAGATAAGCATCCCAATCTCTGGATAAAGAGAGTTTTCTGACATAAGTATTAAAGCTGAGAAATTGCGTATTTACTGTAATACCTAATTCCTCCAAATCTTGCTTGATTTGTGTTGCCATTTGTTCTCTAACTTTTCGACCCGCACTTGAGAGTAAAGTAAATTCTACTTTGTTACCTTCACTATCTAATAATTCATCCTTTCGATTATATTTAAAACCAGCACCACGTAAAAGTTTTTTGGCTTTTTCCGGGTCGTAATTATAAACTTTTAAACCCTCTTCAGGAGATAAATAAAAAGGACTTGTAACAGGAATTGGAGAATACTGAGGCGTACCTAATCCACGGTATATATTATTTGTCATTGCCTCTCTATTAATCCCATAGGCGATCGCCTGTCTAAAAGCTTTTTTATTAAACCATCCAGATTTAATCGGGTCTACAAATGGTTCGCCTTCAGCATTTTTTGCCTGATTTATATTAAAACAAATAAAGCTAGAAGCAGGTGTCGGACCACCATTATATATAGTATATTGTCCTCGTTTTTCTTCTCGTTTCAACAGAGGATACATTTCTGCTGCTACTTTAATTGAATCTAGTTGTCCAGAACGAAAATTTAATAGTTGGTTATCTGTATTTTCGATAACTTGCCAAACAATATTTTCAATATAAGGCAGATTATTTTCCTGGTTATCTTTACGCCAGTAAAAAGGATTTTTTTCTAAGATAATTCGTTGATTTGGAGCATAACTTTTGATGCGATACATTCCATTGCCAACAATTTCTGTGACTGGGGTATCAGTTCCCCATTTTGTTAGATAGTTTAATTCTCCTTCTGAATTAGTAGTACGAACTGATTCTTTTAAAGCATGAGCTGGTAGAATAGGTAATCCTCCAGCATATCTAACAAAAGGAGCAAAAGGTTCGGGTGTGGAAAATTCTACACGGAGATTATCTATTTTTTTGACTGTTGGTAAAGCACCACTTTTACCGATTCTCAGAATGTCTTTAAAGCTGCTAGGAATTTGATCGTTGAGATATATTTCATTATAGGAAAATACCACATCATCAACAGTTAAAGGTTCTCCATCTGACCACTTTAAATTTTCTTGTAAAGTAATAACTATTGTTTGTCCATCCTCAGAAACTTCCCAGGATTTAGCTAAAGCAGGTTCTAATTCTCCTGTTACACCATTTTCAATAATTAAGCCGTCATAAATATAACCAAAAACACTATATGCTGACTGATTTAATGGATAATTAAAAGTAGAAGCATCGCTTGGGGTGGAAACTACTAAACGAGATTGATAATTTGATGTTGTTGGTCTACAAGCGCTGAGGAAAAATATTAAAATAAATGTGAATAAAATTGTTAGTTTACGATAGTTATTTTTTGGGGTACTAAATTTAATCATTTTGAGGTAATTGATATATCTCTGTAACTAGATAATACCAAATTAAACAAAAATATTTCTATTGCGAAACTTTGTAGTCTGACCCATATAGCAATTGAAGTAAAGGGGACGGTATATTTCTCAATTATCCAACTTAATCATAAATTATTTTTGATTTTTACCTTGCGCATACCGCTATAGTGTACTTCCCAAAGTATTGAGCAATATTACTTGAGAAAAATTAACAATTTGATATGAGATATTAATATCTATTCTGATATGCTTTGTACAAACATTGCGATCGCTATCGTGATGTATTCCTAATGAGGCCAAGGTTTCCGTATAACTTGGTTTATAGGAGTATTCTATACCCGGATCAAAGAGTAAATTGGAGCAATTCGTTCTACTAACTCGGAGGTGATTAAAATGCTTTTCAGCTACGAGCTTAGTGTAATTATATTGCCCTTTGTTTGACACTCCACGGACTAAATCAAAGGTGGTTCTTACCTCTGTGCTAAAAATTATTGTAGTCGTTATCGACCTGCTGCTAGAGAGTCTCAAGCTCCTGATACTGGAACAACTCATATTGGGTTTCGCTTAGTAGTCTCGTAGTAGACTGACACAGCTAAAATAGTGCAAATTTGTAGGGGCGGGTTCCATATTAAATTAACGACTTTAACCATTAGATCAAATAAACCCGCCCCAAAATAAATACGCACACTAACTAACCCTCATATTTCTGTAGCTAAACGTAGTGGATCGATACAGCTAAAACTGTGGATTAGGGCGGGTTTACTTAATCTTAGGGTGAACATGAAAATTTCTACTAAAACCCGCCCCTACTATTGCCAAATTTTAGGTGTGTCAGTCTAGTAGTTTCCTAGGTGGGGGATGGGGCGGGTTCATCTCATCAAATATTGATAGCCTTAATTTAAGCTGGAACCCGCCCCTACTATTGCCAAATTTTAGGTGTATCACGCGAATACTAACTAACCGGGTTTATTGCTCATTACCAAACAAACCCGGTTTCTTAGACTGTCTCAAAGCAAGAAATAAACTTGCTAGATATGAATCTTTCCATCTGGCATAGTTGCACCTATAAGAATAGCATCCTGTAAATCAACTCCCGCCATCTTAGCATCTCGCAAACTAGCACCACGCAAGTCAGCGCCCCGCAAATTAACACCATCTAAATTTGCGCCCCATAAGTAGGCTCCTTGCAAGTTAGCACCACTCAAATCAGCACCTGTCAAATCGGCTAAATTCATATTTGCTCCACTTAAATCAGCCTTCCTGAGATCGGTTTCACTTAAGTTAGTCTTCATTAAGTTAGCTTCGGGAAATTGACTACCCATGAGATTACCTTGATGCAAATCTGCTTTTTTCAGGTTTGCTCCATCTAATTTTGCCCGACGTAGAAAAGCTTGACTAAGATCGCTTCCAGTCAAATCTGCCTCTTGCAACTTAGCCCCGCTCAACTTAACTTGACTGAGATCCATACCACTAAAGTTAATTCCCTCTAGGTGCAAACCATTCAAAAAAGCACCACTGAGTTTAACTCCGTTCAATTGTGCCCCCCTGAGATTAGCACCACTTAACCTCGCTCCAGTCAGGTTAGTCCAGTTCAAATTTGCTTCTTCTAAATTAGCGCAACGGAAGTTAATACCATTAAGATTCGCACCACATAAATTAACCTTTGGTAAATTAGCCCGAAATAGAGTTACAGAGGTAAGGATCGAACCACTAAGTTTAGCTCCACTTAAATCGACTTTAGCAAGTTGAGCGCCTTGAAGATTAGCTTTAGTCAAATCTGCCTCTATCAGTTTACCTTCCTTCAGCTTGACAAAACTCAAATCTGTACCATATAAAAAGGCTCCGTTTAAGTTAGCGCTCACCAGAAAACAACGCTCTAGATGCGCTCTGGCTAAAGAAGCATCCCTTAAATTGGCACCAGATAAATTGGCAGAAATAAGTTTAGCACCAATTAAGTTAGCTGCTTTGAGGTTATAACCCTGAAAATTTCTCTCTCCTTTGAGATATAGTTTTAATAGTTGATTCTCATTCATTTTGTTACCATCCTAATTAATTGAGGGAATTGTTGACGATTAAGATGCCAAATTTTGCCCTCTCTAGGGATGAACTATGGCAATGGCAAAGTTGCTCTGGTAAAGATAAAGTCGTACAAATTAACCCCAGAAAGATTAGCATCTCGCAGCCTATGACTGCTGATATCTGCACCCTGTAAGCAAGCAACGTTTAAATCTGTTGTCCACAAATACGTTGTCAATTCGCTTCGTTTAAATTGGCTTTAGTCAGATTAACTAATTTATAAGATTTACTTCTATAAGATTATTAAAACGCAAAATCTGCAAAAAATATGCTTTTAATACTTTTCTTAACTTAACCACAGCTTTGTTAATATTTTCTTTTAACAAAAATAAGCAAAAAAAAAGATTTGATCTAAATCTAAGCATCGCAATAGTCATGCTATATTGCGCCGTAACCCAGCAAATAGCAAGATTTTCCCATTAAGATTGACTTGATAAATACTTTCTCAGAAGTTTTTGATAATTACAAGTCTCACAAATAAGTATAACATTGATTTTTCCGGGATAGTATCATTATATTTACTTAATTGAGTAAATATAATTCTGAAACGACAGGGAGATGAGCAGCATCAATACTCGGTAAAACTTTAGATGATTTAGTTTGCCAATTGTGGGAATGCCAAATGTAATCTAATCTAAATAACGGAGAATTTAACTTCCATGTAGAGGTTTTGATAAAGTTATTCATCGCCCAATTTGTCGGCCAAGTCCAGCCAAAACCCCAACCTGAAACTTGAAAAGAATCTTGCAATAATTGTGATAAATTGTGGTAGTCTTGGCTCTGGTCTGTTAGATTAAAATCTCCAGCAGCAATAACAGGTAAATTTTCTTGTTTAATGCGCGTTATTAATTCTTTTATTTCTGCTGAACGTTGAGAAAAATCGTAGCTAGGAATTGTGAAAAAGGGCAAGATTTTTTGCTGTCTCATCCAAGGAGCAGTCATTTCAATATTATAAATAACTACCTCTTGGTTTTCTATTTTCACAATCATCCTTTGTTGAACTTCAATATGACCTGCTAAATGGATTTTTTCCCGGAGTTGGATGGGATATTTACTGATAATTCC
>JBFRWR010000056.1:0-4006 GCA_051439685.1 Trichodesmium sp. | reverse complement strand
TTTTTATTGCAGAGGTATTTCATTAATTGATAATGGATAATGGATAATTACAAGATGGTTTTAACCGTTACGGAATTGAATATCGGGAAATATCATTTCTTTTTTTCCCCTATCCAAGGGGAGGCTTTAAACCAGAATTATTTAATTATTAATTATTAATTATTAATAACTGGGTAAGTATTTAGCCATCAGCTCTTAGCAGTCAGCTATCAATTTATTATCTTTGAAAAAGGAAGTAGAATTGTAAAATTGAGCAAAGATCAAAAGTTACTTTCAAAGCAAATTAGCTAATTTTCCAGATTAATCAAAAAGTTATTAGTTCATTATGCTCTACAACAAGCTTACTGTTAATAGCTAAATACTTACAGAGGTACTGATAACTGATAGCGTAGCTCCTCCGCAGGAGGCTAACTGAAATAACCCTCTCTGCAAAATAAGTTCTAAATATGATAAGCTAGAAAAGTTGTCTAAAATCGCACATCTGGGTAATCGGGTGTTCTACAGATTTTTAAGTTCTGGGAATACACCTGGATGGAGGATTAACCCGAATAGGAGATAAAATTATGCCAGTTGTTAGTTTGGCTCAATTATTAGAGTCAGGAGTTCACTTTGGACACCAGACTCGTCGGTGGAACCCAAGAATGTCCCAGTATATTTTTACAGAGCGTAACGGTGTTCATATTATTGACCTTGTTCAAACAGCTCAATTAATGGAAGAAGCTTACAGTTATATTAGAACTGCTTCTGAACAAGGAAAAAAATTCTTATTTGTTGGTACAAAACGTCAAGCGGCTGGTATTATCGCTCAAGAAGCTACTAGATGCGGAGGTTATTATATTAACCAACGTTGGTTAGGTGGAATGCTAACTAATTGGACGACTATTAAGACTCGTGTCGAAAGACTCAAAGACTTGGAGCGTCGTGAAGAAAATGGGGCATTAGATTTGCTCCCGAAAAAAGAAGCTTCCGTCTTGCGTCGAGAAATGGCTAAACTACAAAAATATCTGGGAGGTATAAAAAATATGCGTCGCCTACCAGATGGAGTAATTATGGTGGATCAGCGACGAGAGTATAATGCTGTTCAGGAATGTCAGAAGTTGAATATTCCAATTGTTTCTTTGTTAGATACAAATTGTGACCCTACTCAAGTAGATATTCCTATTCCTGCTAATGATGATGCTATTCGGTCAATTAAACTTATAGTAGGTAAATTGGCTGATGCTATTTATGAAGGTCGTCATGGTCAACTGGAAACAGATTATCAGGAAGACTATGAGGAATATGAAGAGTATGAAGATGATTATGATGGAGCTGAGGAAAGTTTTGATGTAGATGATAGTGATACTAATGAAGAGGAATCATCAGGAGAAAATCAGGAAGAGGAATAAACAACTCCATAAATATTATTGTTAGTATTCAGCTATTAGCATTCAGCAGAAAATGCTGAATGCTAGACAAACAGATTGAGAATGTTAATTTATTAAGGCTCAGTGATGACCTTTTTGATAACTTTTAATTGTTCCTAGTGCAGGATGACGGAAATATGTTACCAGTGACAAAATGCTCAAAGTCTTACCCATCAAAACTTCTGACTTCTGACTTCTGTACGGGTAATTTTCTACGGAATGCTGCGCAAACATGAATTACCCCTACGGACTTCCGCGTAGCGGTACTAGGGGCTAATTTCTCTTTCCCAGATAATTGCTTAATAACTTTATAGCTGACCCCTGAATACTTACATATTGTTGAGTAGTATAGGTGGCTTTTTTAGGGATTAAGTTCAAGGCTAAATTTTTTCTAAAAAATCCACCTTAAATTATAATAAATTAGTAGTTTGTCACAAAATTTTTAAGGAGTAGTTAAGTCTAACAAATATTACCCTTAAATCTAAAATTCAAAAAATATATCTATAATTTTATAGTTGACAAACTATGAGGATTAATTCCTCAATAATCACATTAATTGTAGTTAAACTAAACCGAGGAAAAAAAATGCCGGAAATATCTGCAAAGTTAGTTAAAGAATTGCGCGAACAAACAGGCGCAGGGATGATGGACTGCAAGAAAGCTCTGAAGGAAAATGATGGAGATATTACTAAAGCTACGGAATGGTTAAGACAGAAAGGTATTGCTTCTGCAGGAAAACTAGAAGGTAAAGTAGCAGCAGAAGGTTTAGTTGAAAGTTATATTCATACAGGTAGCAGAATAGGGGTGTTAGTTGAAGTAAACTGTCAAACAGATTTTGTTGCCCGTAATGATTCTTTTAAAGAATTAGTTAAGAATATTGCTATGCAAATAGCTGCTTGTCCACAAGTAGAATATGTTTCAATTGATGATATTCCTACTGCTTTTGTAGAAAGTGAAAAATCTATAGAAATGGGTAGAGAAGATCTGAGTAAAAAGCCAGAAAAGATGAGAGAAAAAATAGTTCAGGGTAGAATAGAAAAGCGGTTGAAAGAATTAACTTTAATGGATCAACCTTATATTAAAGACCAAAATCTCACAGTGGAACAACTGGTGAAAGAAACTAGCGCTCAGTTAGGTGAAAAGGTACAAGTACGTCGTTTTATACGATTTGTTTTGGGAGAAGGTATTGAGAAACAAGAGACAAATTTTGCTGAAGAAGTAGCAGCACAATCTGGAAAGAAATAATTGATTAATCAAAACCATTAAAAATTAAAAATAGCAGAGACTATCTGTTTATTTTTAATTTTTAATTGGGAATATATTTAGGCAAATATTCAAGATAATTGGGATAGTGGTAGCAATTGCACAAATAAGGCAAGATTTGAAAAAAATTGAGGTGGCGATCCAAGAAATTGCCAAGGATTTTTATGATACATATCAAAATTATTTAGATGTTTTAGGTAAAGGAGTGGGTCAACAATTAATTTTTGCTAGTTATCATATATGTACTCAGAAATATCCTGAAGTATTTTTGAATTTATCATTTTCTCAGCGACAAAAAATGCAGGAAGAACTGCGAGAAATAGCAAAAATAGCAACGCAAGATTTGCAAGAATTATTAGATAAAAATCCAGAAGTTCGGCAGAAGTTAGATGAAAGATTAGCGGCAGAATTAATGATGAGTCTTTTGCATGCAGAAGATGATGAAAAGCCAGATATAGTATCTAAATTAGAGGAAAAAAATAAAAGAATAGAATTTGATTCTAATGTTTTATTTTCTGCTCAAGTATCTTCACAAAATATAGAGAATGATCGGCAAGAAGCGATAGAACAAGCAGAAGATAATTTGAATAAAACTGAGCCGGAAAAAATTATAAATTCTCCAGAAAGGATGATTGATAAACTGGGTAATCTAGATACATTAATATCTTGGCAAGAAAATATAGAGAAGCAAATACCTGAAATTTTCAAAAAACTTTCTTATCAGACAAATTGCATTCTTCATAAAGCAGAAATATTACCAAAAAAAACACCAGAAAAAGTTTTAGAAGCAATAACAAAAATACAATCAAGTGATACTACTAATCCTATAGCTGGTCAACCTAATTTATTAAATTTATTGATTGAGGCAGAAAATTCAGAAGGAGAAAAAGATTCCCAAGTTACTAGAATTATAGCAGTTAATCTGCGGTTATCTGAAATAGAATTTGCTGATGTTAATATAACTGCTTGGCGCAACAAAATTCGTAAACTTTTAGGAAAACTGAGTCAGCTACAAAGAGAATATCGTAAAAAGCAACATGAATTAGCTGTAATAGAAGCAGAGTCAGCATGGCGTTCAAGTTGGTATGAAGGATAATATATTTCTAAGCCTTTCCTGCGGAATGCTGCGCAAACAGCTATTAGCAGTCAGCTTTTCCTACGGAATGCTACGCAAACAGCAATACAAATGAATAATGTAACTCCATAGACTTTTTAGGTTAACTGATGGACTTTTACCGAAATAATTAATAATTAAACAATTAAATAATTAGATAATTCACGCCTTGAAGCCTCCCCCTTTCAAGGGAAAAAAAATAAATCTTTTCCTTAGCTTGTCA
>JBFRWR010000055.1:0-8148 GCA_051439685.1 Trichodesmium sp. | reverse complement strand
AAAGATTGGCAATATTTTGGGACGGTGCAACTTATCATAACTCTCAAGAGTTGCCTCCTGCGGAGGAGCTACGCTATCGAGAATATTTGATGTTAATTAATCAAGATTTACCAGAAGAAAAATGGTTGATAAATTGTACAAAATTTGCTCCGAATACCCCTGAGCAAAACCCTGTTGAAGATATTTGGTTACAAACCAAAAATTTCATTAGACAATTTTATCATCTTTGCAGTTCTTTTAAAGTAGTTAAGTGGCTATTTAAGTTTTTTGCAGATGGTCAAATATTTGATTTCCCAAAACTTTTTCAGTACGGAATTTTGCCACAACCTATTTAGGACTGCTATAGCTATTTTATAGTTAATTATTTACAAGTTATTAACATTTTATGAAAATTAATTTTTTTCTAGTTTATGTGTAATTATAGTTTGCTGATTAAAGAGGGTTGATAAAGCTAATAAGGTACAGTTTTTTTGCTTGTTTTCTAATGCCTATTCCTGAAAAAAAATAAATTTTAGACTTAACCAGTGTAGGAATTGCTATAACTAATTATCAAAACTATGTTGATTGGTTAAAGCTATCCAATCTTGACGATTTTTTAATTTAACATAAGCTGTTAAAACATCTTCTTCTGACCCTTGAATATATCCTTTCCAACCTGAAAATTCATATTCTAAACCTAATAATTTTGCCACATCAGCACGAGGAAAACCAGACATTCCAAAACCTGTTACTATATTTTCCTGATTTAGAATAGCAATACATTTAATTTGACTATTACTGTCAATATTTTCTTGATTTTTCATATGATTAATTACCCATCCATTTACTCTAGCTGTGGTTGGAGAAAAGTTAGTCACCGTATCAAAATATCCTTGTAAATTTTCTGGGAGTTTTGTAGTTAATAAATTAGAGTCAATTTTCTCATCCAAGTTAGCACAAAAATTATCCTTTTTGATGTCTCGATTAAATGGTACTAAACCATCAGATTTTAAAGCATCGACTAACCCTAAAAAAGCAGCAGGTCGGTTGCCAACTTTTTCTTTAATTAAAGTCGGATCGGAAATACCTAATTGTACAGATAATGCGACTAATGGTTGATAGGTTGCTCGATGAGCAATTTCTCTATAAGTTTCGGTTCCTACTCCATACATTAATATAATTAAAATAGTTAAAACTGCCACTAATGGCGTTACAAAATACCATCTTTTTCTGGGGTTAGGTTGCTGTTGTTGAAGCCAGGAAAAAATTAGGATAATTAGACTTAACCAAAATAGGGAAGGTAGAGTCGCATAACGAGAAGCGAGCGCTTGTTCTGCTCCAAAACCTGAACGACTAACAGCAGCCATTAAAGCAGTGCCGAAAGTATAAATAATTATTGATAACCAGGGCAAATAATCTTGAGGATAAGATAAAAATAACCAATAAATTAAAAATATTACTGCCAAAATTAATCCTACCCAACCTATTGTTGAAGCTATGGGAATATTATGGGTGAAAATTGCTCCTAGATAAACAGGAATGTAGGCAATTAAGTCAGTTAGATTAGTTTGAGATAATGAGGGATGATGAGATGGTGTTTTGTAGGTAAAGAAATAAGTTCCTACGACTAAAACTGAACAAATAATATAAAAGATAGTAAATTTTTTTGGTAATTTATATAAAATAGCAACTGCACATAATATCGGCCAAATTCCTAGAGCGGTACTATAACTAATACATCCTAAAATTCCGCAGATTATACTGGCAATTAGCCATTTATTTTTGGGAAATTTTACTAATTTATTTAAGCAAAAAATTGAGGCAATAACAAACAAATTAGCAATTAACCAATGTACTCCACTATATCCGCGCATCCAGTTATGAGCAGCAGCAGGACTAAAGTTAAAAACTGAGATAAATAAAATTAATAGTAAGAGTGTCGGCCGATATTTTTGCAGGGTATTCGGTACTAATGCCATTAATAAAATTCCCTGAAGACAAGCTAGGAAAAATGTAGCTAGGCACAAGCCAATATTGGAACCTTTAGTAACAACAATATTCAAGGCATAAATTATGGCAGGAATGAAGACAAAATGTTCGTTTGCTCGAAACATCCAATCGAAAATATTAGTGGAAAAACCATCTATGGAATAGATATTTTTAATCATCCACCAATAGTCAAAATTTAGCAGTTCCCCTGCTTTCGATATCATCAAAAGTATATAGAAAGGAGGGAGTAAAATTGTTATGGTTGTGAGAATTATAAAAGTAACTTCTGACTTCTTTTTGATTAACATAAACAGCAGTGCAAGACATGAATTTTGCCACGGATATACGGATTAATTTGAGATGGGAATGGTAGTGTCAGATAAGAATTTTACCACGGATGGCTAGACACAGATTTTGCCATAGATATATGGATTAATTTAAGACGGGAATGGTAGTGTCAGATAAAAATTTTGCCACGGATATACGGATTAATTTGAAAATAGCTATTTTTAATCATTTTTCCCTTTTTTTTTTCAATATTTACACCTTCACTTCTATATAACTAAATTCTTATTCACGTCCTCCTACTGCCTACTCCCTAGATTAATAAAAGGATTAATTTGAAAATAGCTATCTTTAATCATTTTTCCCTTTTTTTTCAATATCTACTCCTGCAGTCTTAGATAACTAAATTCTTATTGACTTATTCACTTCTTCCTACTCCCTCAACTAATAAATAGCAATAGGATTAGCTGGTGAACCTGTTGCACCTTTCATTTTTAGAGGTGCAAAAACAAACATAAATTCATAAACTTTATCTTCTATTAATTGACTAACATCCAAATTTTCAATATTAGTAATACCGTGTTTAACCATCCATTCAATATGACAATCAAAAGGTTTATTTGGGTCTTCCCCCGGAACAGCTTCAGTGCCAAAAGTATCTGAACCTACCATAGCTATTTTTAAACTAGATAAATAACGACAACTCGTAATACCTGGTCCTGGTTCTCCAGCATTAAATATTTGACTATTTTTAGCTTTTTCTTCAGCACTTAAACTATCCCATTCTTTTCCCCAATATTTTCCATGACCTGTATGAAAAATAACTACATCACCTTGTTTTATTGGTGATATTTTTTGTTTTTTAATCGCTCCTTTAATATCATTAACTGTAATAATTCCTGGGTCATTTTTACTCTTACCTTGGGGAACTGGTAAACGTTCAACTCCGCGATAACTTGCAATATCTAGTAATATTCCTCGTGTCACATATCCTAATTCTCCAATCTTTTCTACTCCTAATTTATTTAATCCATAGGATGTGCCAAAATCTTCTAAAAAGTTACCATTATAAAAATAATTTCCTTGAGAAGTATCCACACCAATATGACCTAAACCATCAAATTGAGTGCCAACTTGTCCTAATTCAGCCATTACATATTCATCATTAGCAATGATGCCATTTTCTCCAGGAAATTCATAGGTTGGTAGACCAGGAATAATTAATTTCCAATTACGTTCTCCAAATACCGGACCATCACTTTGATAAGTTTTACCGAGGGTAGCTACTTTACCTTTTTTGACTAATTTTAGGGATTCTAAAACTTTTTTATGATTAATCCAATTAACTGAACCTACTTGATCATTTTTTCCAAACACTGAAGGACTCCATTTCTCTCTTAAAGGTAACTCGTCAGCTATACTGGAAAATGAAAAATTACAGAGAGTTGATAGGATAAAAAAAAGAAGTATTATCGTGAATTTAAAGTAATTAGGAATTTTCATTTTTTTAGGGAATAGGGGATAGGGAATAGAAATTAATGTAAGTATTCAGCAATCAGCAATCAGCTATTGCTCTTGATGTAGAATCAAAGCTTTATTTCAACCATTTTATTCAGGGATATTATTCAGCCATAAACTTACTACAAAAGTCTAAAAGTTTGATCTATATTCATTTTAAAGGGGAGGTATTATTGCTGTTTGCGTAGCATTCCGCAGGAAAAGCTGACAGCTGACAGCTAATGGTTTAATGCTTACAAATTAATTTTAAAGTCAGCATTCAGATATTAATAGTCAGCTCTTCCTAGATTATGCTATACAAACAGTTTTTTAATGAACGAACTAAGCATTTGCTTAACTTCTGCTACATTTTCAACCAGAGAATTGAAGCACAATAACGAGGAACTTGAGTTGTCAACTAAAGGTAATAAGGCTAATAGCTGATATTTTCAAACTGTAGCTTACTATCTACAGAAAGTCCTGTAATTCAAGGAACATTAAATAAATAAGAAATAAGGTCTTAAGCTTCCAATTTTTAAGGGAATAGAAAAAATAAAATTCCCTATTTCCAGCCTTCTATTTAACCTGGAAGCACTGATAACTGATAACTGAAATTGCCTCACAGAAATTTTAATATCACCTCAATTAAAGGTTTTGGTTCCTTTTGGAAAAACATATGACCACCTGGAAATTCATCTAACTCAAAGTTACTCATAGTATGCTTTTCCCATTCGGATAATTGTTGCTGACTAACTGCTATATCATTTATACCTCTAAAAGCAACGATAGGAAATTCTAAGGGTGCTTCAGCAGAATACATATATTTTTCATTGAGGGTAAAGTCAGCTCGCAAAATAGGTAAAAATAATTCCATGAGGTCTTGGTTTTGCAAGACTGCTTCAGGAGTACCATCGTATTCTCGCAATGTAGAAATTAAAATTGGGTTAGATGCTTGATAAAGTAAGCTATCAATAGGAATATGAGGAGCGCGACGACCAGAGACAAACATATATTTAGGAATAGGAAGTTTTTCCCTGCGTAGTTTACGAACTACTTCAAAACTTATTAATGCACCGAGACTATGACCAAAAAATACAAAGGGATATTCTTCAATTAAAGGTAACAAAGCTTGAGTTAGGGTAGGCAATAGGTCATCCCATTGAGTAATCAGAGGTTCTTTAATTCTAGTTTCTCTACCTGGTAGTTGTATGGCGCAAACCTCTATATTAGAAGGTAAGTATTTTTCCCAGAGCCGAAATAAGGAAGCTCCAGCAGCAGAAGGGTGAAAGCAGAATAAACGTAGAGTTGGTTGAGAAATAGGTTGAAATATTTTTATCCAAGGAGAAGGAGTAATAGTAGAATTCATTGGCTAGAAATTGGTATAAAAAAAAATCTGGCTGTTGATATAGCCCTTAAGAATGAAGGAGTTTTTAAAGTCCTCCTTTTTAAGGGTAGATTTAGGAGGGTCGTTAACATACCTTAATAATTGCGGAAATTACTATGGATATCTCCAGAAATGATATAAACTTTTTTTTCCAATCTTTTGAGGAAGGTTCTGACTTGAAAAGTATCATACCTTCTGAGCAACCTGAATTTTAGACAAGTAAGCAAGGTAAATCTTATCACCATAATCATTACTCAAAGTTTTCTTCAAATTAGCAAATAAAGTATAACGTTGTTCTGAGTCCATGGCGATGTAGGGCGATAAGGTTCCCAAAAGTGCTAGATAATCATCAACTTTATAAGTTACTTCACATATTAATTCTTCCGAAACTAAATTGTGAAACTTACCGGAGTCAATAACTTTATTACCCATACCACTAATATTTTTTTGATGAGTGGCGATCGCTTCATATCCTTTTATATCTGGTGCATAAGTTTGATAAATTGGTTCTAATAATTCCTGAGAAATTTCTTGAGTTGGTTGAGGTGGAGTATTCCAGAGCAATATTAAAAATCCATCAGTTTTTAATCCTTCGGCAGTTTGAAGATAACCAACTCCAGAGGATACCCAGTGAAAAGAAGTAGCAGCAAGCACAGCATCGAACTGACTTTTTTCTAATTCCCATTCCTCAAAAGTAGTATTGATGATTTTAACTTTTTCATAGGGAGCGCAGTTTTTTGCGAGTATTTGACAAAATTCAGAATTTGGTTCTATACAAACCATAGAACAACCCAATTCGGCAAAAGTAGTTGTTGCTGTTCCGGTAGCAGAACCTATTTCTAAAATTTTGGCATAGGTAGAAAGTTGAGCTATTTCTACAGCACGTTTGACTAATTTTTGCGGATAACGAGGTCTGGTTTTGTTGTAAGCATCTGCTACTTGACCATACCATTTTGATTTTTGTTCTAGGTTCAAGTCCTGATACCAGTTATTTTTGAGTGAGTGTTCGGACATAGTTGTGGCAAATGTATACGATTCAAATTTAGTCGGTGCTGCAAATTTAAGTTCTAAATTCTAACTAGCTAACTCTTTTAACATTTGCCTCAAACTATCTTTCCAATAAGGGGAATGAGTTCCCAAAACTTTGGCAATTTTCCCACTATTCAAAACTGAAAAAGCAGGACGTTTTGCTGGAGTTGGATATTCGGCAGTAGTTATGGGAACTACTCGCTTTACCTCTAAAGGAAAACCCAGTTGTTTTGCTTCTTCAAAAATAGTCATGGCAAAATCGTACCAACTAATCGCTCCGCTATTTGTATAGTGATAAGTTCCATAGGTTTCAGAATTAAGATGAGGAATAATTTGAGCGATCGCCTCTGCTAAGTCTCCTGTCCAAGTTGGGCAACCTACCTGATCGTAGACAACTCTTAATTCTTCTCTATCTTTACCTACCCGCAACATGGTTTTGACAAAGTTACCTTTTCCATAAACTCCATAAACCCAAGCTGTTCTGATAATAATATGATTAGCTTCTGTTTCTCGAATTGCTTTTTCTCCAGCTAACTTGGTTTTGCCATAAGTTCCGAGGGGGTTTGTCGGGTCGGTTTCTATGTAAGGGGTGCTTTGACTACCATCAAAAACATAGTCGGTGGAAATATGGATTAAGGTTGCTCCTAATTTTTTGGCCTCTTTTGCCATAATTCCAGGAGCAATAGTATTAACAGCATGAGCTAATTCTGGTTCATTTTCTGATTTGTCAACTGCTGTATAAGCTGCGGCGTTGATAATTATTTCTGGTTTAACTTGGTCTATAAGTTGGGAGATGGCATTTGAGTTTGCGAGGTCTAAATTTTCTCGTCCAACTGCGGTTACTTCTCCTATTTTTGTCAGGAGGGGTTGTAATTGATTTCCGAGTTGTCCGTTAATACCTGTTAGTAATATTTTCATTTGTAATTTTTGGTGATTCTGTTTGAATTTTATTTTTCGATTTTATTTTGATCGGATTTGGAGGAAATAATTTTTAGTTTAGACTTTCAACTCTCTGAAAAATCACTTCAGCTAGCAAGTTTACCGAAATCTTCAGAATTTTCTATCCTCATTTTTGAGAATTTTCAGTTTGATAATTTGGCGATTTTTCTTCTGCCTTTGACTGAGCAGTTTGGCAAATTTCACCCTCTCTGAAAAATAACTTCAGCTAGGAAGTCTGGCGAAATCTTCAGAATTTTCTATCCTCATTTTTGATAATTTGACAGTTTGAGAATTTGCTAATTTTCCTCTTGCCTTTGACTGAGCAGTTTGGCAAATTTTACCTTTTCTGAAAAATCACTTCAGCTAGAAAGTGTGCCGAAATCTTCAGAATTTTCTATCCTCCGTTTTGATAATTTTACTGTTTGATAATTTGCGGATTTTCATTCTGCCTTTGACTGAGCAGTTCGACAAATTTTACCTTTTCTGAAAAGTTGCTTCAGCTAGCAAGTGTTCCGAAATCTTCAGAATTTTCTATCCTCCTTTTTGAGAATTTGACAGTTTGAGAATTTGCTAATTTTACTCTTTCCTTTGACTGATCAGTTTGGCAAATATTACATTCTCTGAAAAATTACTTCAGCTAGGAAGTCTGCCTAAATCTTCAGAATTTTCTATCCTCATTTTTGAGAATTTGACAGTTTGAGAATTTGCTAATTTTCCTCTTGCCTTTGACTGAGCAGTTTGGCAAATTTTACCTTTTCTGAAAAGTTGCTTCAGCTAGCAAGTTTACCGAAATCTTCAGAATTTTCTATCCTCATTTTTGAGAATTTTACTGTTTGATAATTTGCGGATTTTACTTTTGCCTTTGACTGAGCAGTTTGGCAAATTTCACCCTCTCTGAAAAATAACTTCAGCTAGGAAGTCTGGCGAAAGCTTCGGAATTTTCAATCTGGAGTTTTGAGAATTTGACAGTTTGAGAATTTGCTAATTTTCCTCTTGCCTTTGACTGAGCAGTTTGGCAAATTTTACCTTTTCTGAAAAATCACTTC
>JBFRWR010000054.1:0-9529 GCA_051439685.1 Trichodesmium sp. | reverse complement strand
GAAAAATCAAGTTTTGCAGACACATTTTACTTAAACAAATAAGCTTCTTAAAAATAGTGGGATAGGTTAATACTTCAAAGGATTCAAATCGAGTAGATAGAGATATTTGAGTTCAGCAATTAACAATGAATAATTAATTGACTATCAACTCTTAATCCTTTGATACTAAGAGACTGTTTGTAAAATAAGTATTAAGAGAGCCAATAGTCACCAAAATATAATAAGTCGTAATAATTCAAGGGATGGAAATCTGGTAGGTAGATACATTCTTATATTTTTCAAAATAATAGTTGTCGATTATTTCTTCCTACCTGTTCCCTGTTCCCTATCTCCTTAATTTATATTTCTTTTACAAACAATCTGTAATTTATGCTTTCAATAATCAATAATTAACAATAGCAATATGATTTTAATTGTGAGATATTGGAAAGTTTTAGGTAACAGGGAACGCTTAACTGGGAACAGAGAAGAAGAAAAAAATGTCTTTTTTAAGTATGATCAATGCTATCTTCCATACTTTTAAGGAATATCCCAATTCTCACATCTGATTCCTGATTGCTAAATTAATTATTCTAAAAACATATAGAATTATGATTTTTGATGTCGTAATTTATTTTTTTCGTCAGATAGACATTTCCTATAAAGTTTTTAACAATCCTTATTATTAGTAACATCGTTTTTTCAAAATCGTCTAATAGCTAATATATAACAGCTAAAAGATAGCCTAACAGAAAAAAAATCTTTAACTAGGGTATTCTCAGCTTTTTTAGCTTTTTCATTGAACCACAATCAACTATTTTTTTCTCCTAATCTTTAGTGAAAATTGTTAGTAATACTGATCCTAATAAATAATGATTAGCTTGTAAATTTAATCCAGCTTCTTTACCCAATTTTTCACGCGCTTTTGGACTGTAAAGATTTAAACCACCAGGAGAAAGACTTAAATACTGAAATTCATCTTGCCATTTAAAATAAGAATCAACTAAATAAAAATATCCTCCTGGTTTTAATACTCGACTCACCTCATTAAATACTTGCTGAGGATGAGGATAATGTAAAAAACTAATCGTATTAAAAACCGCATCAAATTGTTCTTCAGGAAAAGGCATTTCTTCAGAATTTCCCAATAAAAATGTTAAACATTTTTGATGACGATTACGACTATTTGCTTGACTAATCATTTCTGGAGATAAATCTAAACCAGTACCTTGAATATCTGGAAAATTAAGAACAAGACGATGCAGAAGTTTTCCCGTTCCACAACCTAAATCAAGTACATTTGCTGAAGTTGATAAATTTACATATTCCAGCAATCTTTTGTGTATAGCTTGATAAATTACAGATGGAAATAACCAATCATAACTTGGTGCCCAACGATCAAAAAATATTTTCTTGAGAGAAGTATTATTTGTCATATCAAAATATCTATTTACTCAACCAAAATTTATAATTAGCAAGCCCTAAGTAGGGGTTCAGTTATTAAACCCCTACCAAAGTTTTCAGGATACTTCAGCATTTTCATCAGAGATATATCAACTCAATATTAAGTTGATAAACAGTCTCTCATTAATATTCCCTACTTCTCCCAAAAAACTTTGTCTTTAATTACATGAAAAAAATACTATAAACCCAATAAAAATAGCGATTTAGTTATAAACTAATGCTTCCTTTCTCCTACTAATTTCAATCGTAACTTTACCACTAAAATCAGGAATAGGAGCTGCTAACTTAGTTAAACTAACCTTGACATCTTGGATTAATTGCTGTTGTAAAATAGCATTAGCGATCGCATCTGCTACTTTCTCTAACAAAGCAAACTTAGAATTTTTAACTATTTCTTGAACAGTATTAACAATACTGCCATAATCTACAGTATCTTCTAAAGCATCACTTTTACTAGCAGCAGTTAAATCCAACCCTAAAGTTAAATCTACTTCAAACCATTGACCTAATACTTTTTCTTCTGGAAAAAATCCAATGTATCCGTAGCAGCGAATTCCAGTAATTGAAATTGAGTCCATAATGACTAATTAAAAAAAAGTTCCATCACTTTTTATTTTAAGTGGAGTAGAACAATTTGTTATTAACTCTTTAGCTATTTTTTTCCGGCTGTCCATGTGCCTCATTGTCAAGCTTTTACCAATAGTAATTTTGCAGAATTTATGTTAATTTTTGCTTGAATAATTTCCGTAATTGTATCTAAAAAAGTAATAGGTAAGCTTATCTATTTTACAATATTTTCTGGATTTGGTAAATGTTCCTGTTGTAAAATTAAGATGTTTTTAATTTTTATAATTCTTATATATATAAACAAGCCACCATTCCGATATTCTGCTAACCCAGTTAAATCATCTAATTCTATTATCTTTAGACCCAATTCTTGTAAATTTTCCCATAATAAATAAGTGAACCATTAAGAGAATTTATGAAAAGGTATATATAGCGTTTCTCAAGAAGGGTGAGGTACAGTTGTTTTTCTGATTTGCTATTCCCCATTCCGCCATCTTCCCTACTCCCTACTCCCCACTCCCAAACCAAAGGAATTTTGTACCTCAACAGTATGGGAATTGCTATATTCATCCTCCAAATAATTAGTTCTCAGCAGAAAATGAGGCCAAACATCTCCTAAATTAATCCCTGAGATGGTACTCCCTCCTGGCCAAATATTTACCAGTCCCTGTAACATACTATATTAAACATCTCCGGAAAATAAATAAACCTCTTAGTTAGAGCAGTTAAAGAAAGAAAAAGTTACCATGACAAATCATTTTTCCTGCCTTTTTCGTAAAAATATCTTACCTGTTCCCTACTACCGGAAAAAATCTATATCTTTGTCTATTTAATACTGAAGTAGCTCTAATCACTTGATTTTCAGGCTCTTTTTGCCGCACATAATCGACCATATTTCCTAGCCGTAGATGATCGATACCAAAAAAAAAGTGGATGTCCAACCAAAACTTGACCTAAGCATTGCAACAATTCTCAGCGACCTTCAATATCTACCAAGAAATTTTCTGGACTAACTTGAAATCCTTAGGCTAAAGTCTGGACATCTAGTTGCTCAAGTCCCTTAGCATTAACTAGCCAAGGAAAATCAGAATTACTAGGAAAAAAGCTTGACAAAATAAGCGAAAACTGCATACAGCAAAACCTTCCGCAGGACTAAATATTAGACCCACATCTAGTAGTACACTAATAATGGCTAAATTAAATTTGACTTTTGCCTTTTCCCAGGGGGGTAAGTCCTGCCAATATCTGATCAAGTTTTAGGAAGGTATATATTCTACCTGAAAATGTCATCAACAACTATGGAAAAGTCTGTCTAATGCAGGATACTGTTAATAGATTGTCTGACAGCGGATTTTGTCTGAGTGAGGTACACTTGTGACAGGCAAGATGCCTGTGCTACATTTAATATTTGTACCTCATATACCTCAAATCTGCTGTAATCACATAATCTGCAAATTTGTCCAGTTGTGTAAAATTAACTCCAAAATTATTTAATTGCTATTGACAAGCAAGATTAAAGATCGCACCTTTCTTGAATTACCTAGAGAGTTTTAAGATAGGTGATAATTTCTCTTGTATTTTTTTCATTAACAGTAATATTTGTAAACAAATACAATATAAATAAATAGTAAATTAGAAAAAAAATCTATATTGATAAATTTATAGACAATCTAGATGAGTTTAATACCAAAGAAAAAATAGTCAAGGGACTGTTTGTCAAATAAGTATTAAGAGAGGGAATAGTGACTAAAATCTAACAAGTGGTAATAATTTGAGGGACAAAAATCTGGGTAGAGATAGAGGTGTTCATTAGATATATTCCTAAATTTTTAAGTGACAAATAGTTGTTGAGTATTTCTTCCTCCCTATTCCCTGTTCCCTGTTCCCTTGTTGCTTAACCTAATACATTCAATTTGTAATTTAGACTCAATAAAATCCCCAAAATCAAAACATTTCAGTAATGTCTAATACGACTCATTTCAATACACCAGAAAAAAGCGATAATGTAGCAATTGCTCTTGGCAGTAATCTGGGAGATTCTCTCACTATTCTCGAAAATGCAATCCAAACTTTATCGAAAATTTCAGGTATTACCTTAGAGACTTATTCTAGTTGGTATCGCACAAAACCAATAGGTCCCGAACAACCAGATTATCTCAATGGCTGTGCATTATTAAAAGTAGAATTAACACCCCATAAACTATTAGAAATTCTTCTAGATATCGAACAACAATTTAAGCGTGTCCGAATAGAACATTGGGGACCCAGAACATTAGATTTAGATTTAATTTTATATGATGACTTAATATTAGATAGTCCCAACTTACAAATACCCCATCCTCGGATGAGAGAAAGAGCTTTTGTACTTGTACCCCTAGCAGAAATAGCCCCTAATTGGCTCGATCCAGTATCGAGAAAAACAATCACTCAACTTCTAGAAAAGGTAGAATGTTCTGGAGTATCTAAACTTTAAAGTTCAAAAATAATTAATTGATAATAATGCTTAAAAAAGCACTTGTAACAGGTTCAGCAGTGGGAATAGGTAGAGCGATCGCTCTTGATTTAGCAAGTAAAGGATTTGATGTAGCATTTCATTATAACCGGAGTGCAGAAGCAGCAAACCAAGCAAGTCAAGAAGCAACTACTTATGGAGTCAAATCTATTGCTCTACAAGCAGATATTACTCAACCAGAACAGGCTAAATCTTTAGTAGAAAATGCAGTAGAAAAACTTGGAGGTTTATCGGTAGTAGTTAATAATGTGGGGAACTTTTTAGGAACAACTACCAGCGAAATAACTATAGAAGAATGGCAAGAAGTTATTGACTCTAATCTCAATTCCAATTTCTATGTTACTACAGCAGCACTTCCCCATCTTAAAGCAGCAAATGGGGCACGAATAGTTAATTTTGCTTGCGCTCATGCTCAAAATGTGGTAGCACGAAAGACAAATACAGCTTATGTAATTGCCAAAACAGGTATCATCATCTACACTAAATCTTTGGCTAAAGAGTTAATTAAAGACAGAATTACTGTTAACGTAATATCTCCAGGAATAGCCGAAAATTCTTTTGATCTAGAAGAAATGATTCCTAAAATACCAGCAAAACGTCCAGCAACTTTGCAAGAAATTAATCATGCAGTTTGGTTTTTTATTAATCCTGATTCTGATTATATTACAGGGCAAATTCTGGAAGTATCTGGTGGTTGGAATTTATAAATTAGGGAATAGGTTCAACAATTAATAATTAATAATTAATTATTACCTCTTCTGTAATAGAGGGATTTGCTAAAAGTAATTTTTTTATTTTCTCTTGGTCGATTGGATATTAGGAAATATTTGACTAAAAAATAAGGTTTCAAACTTCCCGTTTCAAGAGGATAAAAAAAGAAAATTTATGATTTTGTTGCCTTTTTCTGAAGCTGAAAATACTAATAATTGATAACTAATAACTAATAGATAAACAAAATGCTTAATATTGAAGATTTATATACAATCCACGAACAACACAAAGATGGAATAAAAGCCAAAGTAGAAGAATTTTCTATTGGAAATAAACAGTTTAATTTTAATACTGAGAAAGCTATTTTAGGAGTAATAAATCTTTCTAATGATTCTTGGTATAGAGAAAGTGTATGTCTGAGTGCAGAATCAGCTATTCGTCGAGGAATGGTATTAAAAGCTCAAGGAGCAGATGTGGTAGATATTGGTGCAGAATCAACATTAGAAAAGGCAGAAAGAGTAGAAGATATTAGGCAAAAAAGTCAAATTTTACCTGTTCTAAAAGCACTGAATCAAGAAGGTGTTTTGACTTCGATAGAGACATATTATCCAGAAGTTGCCACAGAATGTTTAAAAGCAGGAGCTAATATAATTAATTTAACCGGACCGGAAAAAAGTGCTGAAATTTATCAGACTGTATCTGAATTTGATGCAGGAGTAATTATCTGTTATGTTCAGGGTAAAAATGTTAGAGAAGTAGGTGATTTTGACTTTGGAAATGACCCCACAAATTCAATGTATGAATATTTTGCTAAAGAAATAGAAACAGCGACAAAATATGGCGTGAGAAAAATATTTATTGACCCTGGTTTGGGATTTTATTATAAGAATCTTCAGGATAGTTCTCTGCGTATTGGTTATCAGATGAAAACTTTTTTAAACACTTTTAGATTGCGAAAATTAGGTTTTCCAGTATGTCATGCACTTCCCCATGCTTTTGAATGTTTTGGAGAAGAAGTTAGAAGTGCTGAACCTTTCTTTTGTGTGTTAGCTGCATTGGGAAAAACTGATTTATTTAGAACCCATGAAGTTCCTAAAATTAGAGGTGTTTTAGATACCTTGGGATTATTTCAAAAATAAGGGAATAGGGAGTAGGGAGTAGGGAATAGGGAAGAAGGAAGAAGGAAGAAGTAATAGCATTCCTAAATAGGTTGTAAGTTCATAATCAAAATTAATTACACATCCTAATTAACTCCCTATTTCCTGTTCTCTCTCTTAACTAGGAAATTTCTAAAAGTAGAACTACTTAATATTTTTTTGTAGGGGTTTGGTTTCCAAATCCTATTTCAAAGTTGTTTTGAAGACTAAACCCCTAAAGTTTTTCTCACAAATTATTTAAGATTAATAAAGAATAGGAAAAAATTAAACTCAAGGAGGTATTGCTAACTGATAACTGATAACTGAAAATCAATAAGATTAAATGAAAGAAAAAGAGGAAAATCTCAAACTTTCAAAAATGGAATCTAACTCAGAAACTTGGATCATAGGTAAAGAATTTAGATTTGAAGCTTCTCATCAGCTACCTAATCACGATGGGAAATGTGCAAGATTACATGGTCATTCTTGGCGCGGTGTTATTTATATTTCTGGAAATAAATTGGTAAATTCTGGAGCTAAACAGGGTATGGTTATGGATTTTGGGGATATTAAAAAATATCTAAAACCCCTACTTGATGATTATTTAGATCACTATCATTTAAACGAAACTACAGGTTTACTTAATCCTACCAGTGAAGCGATCGCTAAATGGATTTACGAACAATTAGAAGATAAAATTCCCGGACTTGTAGCAATTAGAATTGATGAAACTTGTACAAGTCAATGTATTTATTCAAAAGGGAAAATTGATTTTTTAATGCTTTGAAATAAGGAAGAAGGAAGAAGGAGGAGGGAAAAATAAATAAAGTAAAGTAGATAAGTCTATAGATTAGTTAAGGATTTTTTTTGTGGCATTTATTTATGTAATTTAAAGAGCTACTCTAACAATTCCATATTATAGGAGTTTTGGTATTATCTGAACAGAAAATTGTTTAAATTATGGTTCCTAACTCTTAATTCGTGAATTTTTATTTCTTGATAAATTTAAAATTATTAATACAACAATATATAGAGATTTAGTTAAATGAAAAAAACAATAGGAATTATTTGAGGATGGCCGGCTGGAATGTCTTGTGCCCTCTGGTTAAAATATTTAGGGTTTTCTCCAATTATTATTGAAAAAAAACAACAATTGGGAGGTTTACAACAGGTAAGTAATTTTCAAAATGTCTGGTATTTAGGGTTAATTGAAAAAACTGGATATGAAATTGCTGAACAGTTTCGTCAGCATATTCAACTAGAAGAAATTTCTACATTATTAGGTTCTCAGATTAAAAATATTGTCAAGAATGGGGATAATTTTCAGATTTTTACTGAAGCAAAAGAAATTACAGCTCAAGGTTTAGTTATTGCCACAGGACAAAGAACTAAAGGATATGAAAGTATCAAATCTATTGAGGGAAGTCAGGAACTTTTATCATCACAGGAAATATTCTTTGATCCTGGTGCTACTCCTCTACTTACACATCAGATGAATGAAAAAATAATTGCTGTTATTGGAGGAGGTGATAATGGATTAGTTACAGCAATACGTTTCTCAGAAACTGCTAAACATATTCACTTATTTGTTCGTTCTCAAATGTGTGGTTTTAAAGTTAACCAAAAGACAATTTATGAGGAAGTTGAAGCAGGTAAAATAACATTACATAAACCAACAATTATTGAGAGATTTGAAGTTCAGGACAATCAAATTTATATCATTTTTAGAGATGGAAAAAAAACAGAAGAAAAATTAGCATTTGACTCTCTATGTTTTAGAATTGGGTTTGCACCAAATATAGAAGATATCGTTCAAATTTTTAATGAAGGAAAGTTAGGTAATATTCAACTTAATGAAAAAGGATATATTTCTACAGATCAATTTTTACGAACATCTATTCCTAAAATTTATGTTGCTGGAGATGTGGCCAATCCCAGAGACCCCTGTGTAGCAACAGCAGTAGCTCAAGGCGCTATTGCTGCTAGGAGTATACAAGAAGATTTATAATAATACATTGATTAGGATAAAAATTTACCAATTGATAATTGATAATTAGAGATAGTTTTAATTATCCATTATTCATTATTCATTATTCCCTATTCCCTAAAAATCTAAAAATGAGTTTAACTGAACAATTTAAAAGTAGATATCACGAGTCACGGATGCAATATATGGCAACAGGAAAATCTCCTACCTGTTCAGTCATTTATTCTCAAGCACCTTATTGGGAAAATTATCGACTTATTTTTCCCTTTTTAATTGATAAGTGGGAACATTTTTATTACATTGACTTTCCAGCAAAATTTAAAAATACAGAAAAAACCCATACATCTATTTTAATAGGAATAGCAATGGCAGAAATTTATCGCCTTTGCGAAATATGTACTCCTGAAATAGTAAAAGTACCTTGGTATAGTTGTCTTCAGTGGGAAATAGATTGGTGGAATGAAGATATTTATTGGTATCTTCAGCAAAAGTTTTATCTGGAAAAATGGGATTGGGAAAAAATGCCTACAATTGAGTTTTCCTCAAATCCTATAGAAAAAGATTTATTTCCTTCTCTTAATGATACTTATCTTCTTGCAGTTAGTGGTGGTAAAGAAAGTACATTTGCTTTTGAGTGGATGCAGCAAGCAAACCTGCCCATAGAAGCATTTACTTTACATAATGCCGGAGGAATATTAGGTAACAAATGGCTCGAAAAATTCCCAGTATTTGACTATATTAAAAATCAAACTTACCTGTGGGAAATACAAGCTCATCCCAAGGAAGATCCGGCAGAACATTTTGCTTATCAAGGTGTTCGTAACGATCCTACTATTACTAATGCTCTTTTCATTATGATGATAATTGCTATGCAGCAAGGTCATCGGTTTATTGTATTAGCAAATGATAAAAGTTCCAATGAATCTAATGCCACATATCAAGGGCGAGAAGTTAATCATCAAAGTGCTAAAGGAGCGGCTTATATAGAACGTTTTAATGATTTTTTAAAGCGCAAAAATTTACCTTTTAGTTATGTGAGTATTTGTGAAGAAGTTTATTCTATAGGTGCAGTTCATCAACTATCTTTGTGGAACAAAAATATCCTAAATGACCTTACTTCTTGTAATGAAGCACAGTGGTCTCCAGAAGATATACGATGGTGTTGTAACTGTC
>JBFRWR010000053.1:0-8045 GCA_051439685.1 Trichodesmium sp. | reverse complement strand
AATAGAATAGGGAAAAAAGTATAAAAATAGCCCCAATCTCCCCATCTCCCCATCTCCCCATCTCCCCGTCCCCCGATCTCTCCAGCTAATTTTATAGAGCCGCTTAGGGGTTCTATAATGCTTGGTCTACAATAATTTTACAATTAACAACATTTATGTATAGGGAAAATCAACTAACTATATTAGTGTGTCTTTCGCCCCTCACAAATTTTGTTTAGGCGTTGGCGGAGCCTAGCGGCAGCTATATCGCTAAGGGCTTGCAAATAAAAACGCCTCGGCTCGCAAACAAGGCAATTTTTAGCTCACATAAACTGCAAATAACTTGTAAACTTGACACAGAAAGTATTATAGTCTTTTAGCCTAAGCTATTGGCCATATAATGTCCAATCAAGTGCCTTTTTGAGAGTCAAACGACGTTTTATCCCTAATTGAGGTCTTTTCTCTAGCCAACAATATATAGAACCCCTAAGCGGCTCTATAAAATTAGCTGGAGAGATCGGGGGACGGGGAGATGGGGAGATGGGGAGATGGGGAGATTGGGGCTATTTTTATACTTTTTTCCCTATTCTATTTCACCGAAATTCTGACTCCTGATTCCTAACTCCTAACTCCTAACTCCTAACTCCTAACTCCACGCCTCCTGTCTCCTGTCTCCTGTCTCCTGTCTCCTGTCTCCTAATCCTCACTTTTGCAAAGATACTGTTAGGGGTTCTATATGCTGAGAATAATATTGTTGAAGTTTGGTTGGTGAATTTGACTGAAGAATGTCTGGAAGTTTACCGACAACCTACTGCGAATGGTTATGAGATTGTGCAGACTTTTCAAAGGGGTGAAACTTTGACAATTCAAGCTTTGCCTAATGTAACTTTTACTGTTGATGAAATATTGGGAGATTAACAGAAATTTTCAGTTAGAATATTTAGAGTAAATATAATTTTTCATAACATAAAATTCATAGGATTATTTTCAAGGAGTTAATAATGGCTGTAGAATTATTGCGACAACTATTTACTGTAGACCAGTATTATAAAATCCTGGAAGCAGGAGTATTTACTGGAAATGAACGAGTAGAACTAATCAGAGGAGAAATTATCAAAATGTCCCCTATGGGTATTCGTCACTCAGCTTGCGTGAAATGTCTTGCCGAACTTTTCATTTTGCGTTTAGCACAAACTGTTACTGTGGGAGTTCAAGATCCTGTGAGATTGAATAATACTTCTGAACCACAACCAGATATAAGTTTATTGCAACGACGGCAAGATTTTTATCGGACTCAACAACCTCAACCAGAAAATGTATTTCTCCTCATAGAAGTGTCAGATACAACTATTAAATATGACAGAGAAATAAAAGTTCCTTTATATGCTGAGAATAATATTGTTGAAGTTTGGTTGGTGAATTTGACTGAAGAATGTCTGGAAGTTTACCGACAACCTACTGCGAATGGTTATGACATTGTGCAGACTTTTCAAAGGGGTGAAACTGTAGAAATTCAAGCTTTGCCTAATGTAACTTTTGCTGTTGATGAAATCTTGGGAGATTAATAGAAACTTTCAATCTTGAGAAACGCTATAGATACTAATCTGGATTGGCGATAACAGTATAAATTGCTGTAATTAAAGAGTTTTTAATTATGAAGCTTCCCAATGGAATTAAAGCTAACTTAGGTGATAAAATTGAAAACTATTGTCTTAATTTTAATCATCAAAAAGGGAAACATAAAGCCACCCTTTTTCAACAAAAGTTAGGAATAACATTAGAAAATGTAGAAATTTTGAAAAGTGCCATTAAAAAAGCTGCTATTAATGAATCAGTTATTATTCGTAAAGTCAATTAATATGGTACACACTATAATATGAAGTTCTTGCTCAAAACTAATATAGGAGAATCCCTGATTTTAGTTGCTTGGATAATTCGTACAGGAGAAGACTTTCCCAGATTAACAAACTGTTATCCTATTAGTAAGTGAGGTATGATTATGACCAAATTACAAGAATTAGATATAGTTGCATTAGCTGAAGATAGACAAACAACTCATTTTGAAACAGGAGAACGTATTAGTCTATATAAAGGACAAGTAGGAACAATTGTTATGGAATACGATAACAATGTTTTTGAAGTAGATTTTTCTGATAATGATGGAATAACTTATGCAATGGAAACTATTCCAGGCGATCGACTAATCCGATTACATTATGAATTAGTAGAAATTGTTGCTTAATGGTTGAAAAAACAATCTCTAATTATACAATGGAAACTATTCTAGGCGATCGCTAATCCAATGTAAGTTCTCATTATTTTAGGAGCTTATGGTTTGTAAGAAGGATCGCTTACTACTTTGCCTTCTGGCATAATAGTATTTTTCTTTCTACCTTCATTGATATCGCAACCCGTTACTATTGCTCCTCTCAAATTAGCATAAGGCCAACTAACTTCACCCAGCATGACATTAGTGAGATCGGCTCCTTCTAAGATACTCGATCTAAATTCACTTCAACTATAACACTGTTTTTTAGGTTGGCATTTCGGAGATTAACGTCTTCTGCGTTGAGAAGTTCCAACATAGCATGACTCATGTTAACTCTTTCCAAGGAAGCACCCTCTAAATTGCAGTCGCATAAACTAGCTTCTAATAAATTGGCTTCGTCCATAACAGCATGACTCAAATCTGTCAATGAAAACGAAGTTGAGTTTAAAATAGCTTGAGTGAGGTTAGCTCCTTGAAGTTCAACTCCTGATAATCTTGCATGGCTGAGGTTAATACCCTTCAAATTAGCACCTTGAAGTTTGGTACGTTTTAGTTGAATCCCACTAAAATCCCTTTCTCCGTCAGCATAACGTTTGAGTAATTCTTCAGCGTCCATAATTTCTCTCCCAATTTTTTTATAGTAGTTTCAGGTAGATATCAAATGTCTATCAATAAACAGCAAAATCAGTAATTTTACGTCGCTCAACAGTTTTGAAAGCAAGTACAATTTGCTGATGAGGTACACCTAAATTAACAAGTTCATCGGCAATACCCTCTTCTGTTCCATCCTGTTGTATCCAAATTTTTTGGTTGATAATATCAAGATGAATCAAAGTTCCATAAATTCGTCTACTATTTTGCCAACCTATTTCTATTAGTAAGTAATGATTTCTAGTTTCATCTATGATTAATTGACATTGCATTTCTGGGTCATTTCCGAGATATTCGATATAGTCTTGTAAGACTTTAATAATTGCTTCCTTGAGTTCAATATTTAGGGTATCCATTTAACAATTTCCTCTTGAGTGGGATTAAAGCTAAAAAGACTTCAATAATGGATAATTGATAATGGATAATTGATAATTACCTCAGCAATTTTTTCTAGTCCTTTTTCTGCGGCAATTAAACGTTCTGCACCTAGATCGACAAATAAATTTTTGCCCCTCGCCAGTTTAAGACGATATGGATCGTGAGTGATTGTCCATCCGTCTTTTTGAAGAGCAGATTTGACAGTATTATGATAATAATCGCGGGCTGGCATTATGACTATTTTCTTTAAAAGTATTTAGCTATGATTAATTATAGCTATTTTGTTACTGCTTTTATAATAAATGCAATCTAAAATTCAAACTTTACCTAAAGAAGTTGTCAATTTAATTGCTGCTGGAGAAGTGATAGATTCTTTAGCAGCAGTAGTACGAGAATTAGTAGAAAATTCTCTGGATGCTGGTGCAACTCGCATCATAATTTCTATCTTTTCTGAACAGTGGCGAGTACAAATTTCTGATAATGGTATGGGTATGAATTTAGCTAATTTAAAACAAGCAGCTAATCCTCATAGCACGAGCAAAATTACTAATCTTCAAGACCTAACAAAAATAACCAGTTTAGGATTTCGTGGAGAAGCACTTCATAGTTTAGCTAATCTCTCAAATTTGGAAATATTAAGTCGTCCTAAGTCACCTATTTCAGAGAATGAAAATGAAGGTTGGCGAGTTGTTTATAACGAGGAAGGAAAAGCAGTTGAAGCTGAAAGAGTTGCTATTGCTCCTGGTACTATTGTTAAGGTTTCTAATCTGTTTGGAAAATGGCCTGTACGTCGTCACGGAATGCCTTCTCCGGCGCAACAAATGCGAGGTATACAATTAATTATTCAGCAAATATCTCTTTGTTATCCTGATGTTACTTGGCAAGTTTGGCAGGCTAGTAAATTATGGATACAAATTAGTCCGGGTGCTACGGCAAAACAAATTTTACCTCAACTTTTATCTACGGTAAGATTGAGCGATTTACAATATATTCAACAAGAAATTGATGAGGAGGAAGCAGAAGAATTAAATATCGAAAAATCAGATTTTGATCAATATCGAGATTCTCAATTTTTAGATAGACAATCATTAGAATTAGTCTTAGGTTTGCCAGATAGATGTCATCGCAGAAGACCAGATTGGGTGAAGGTTGCTATTAATGGGAGGGTAGTAAAAGTGCCAGAATTAGAACAAACAATTATTAGTTCTTTGGCGCGAACTTGCCCTCGCGATCGCTATCCTATCTGTTTTATTCATCTGCAAATTTTTCCCTATCAAATTAACTGGAATCGTCATCCGGCAAAAACTGAAATTTATCTAGATAATTTAAAATTTTGGCAACAACAAATCAATCTAGCAATTGGTAAAGCATTACAATTTAGTTCGGAGATTATGCCAGAATTTCCTTTGTCAGAAAGAGTAGAAAAAATCTTAAAAGTCTCAGAAAATACAGGCAATTATCAAACTCGTCGAGCGATAGAAGTTTCCTCAGATAATACTGAAGAAAAAGAGCAAGAATTAGGATTAATAGAATTAAAAGCGATCGCTCAATTACACAATACTTATATAGTAGCTGAACATCCGAGTGGCATTTGGTTGATTGAACAACATATTGCCCATGAAAGAATTTTATATGAGCAATTATGCGATGCTTGGCAACTTATTGATTTAGAACCACCAATTATTTTACAGAATTTATCTTCAGCTCAAATAGAACAACTTCAACGCTTAGATATAGAAGTAGAAACTTTCGGAGATTCTATTTGGGCGGTTCGTACTGCTCCCGAAATTTTAGCTAAAAGAAATGACTGTGCTGATGCTTTAATTGAACTTAGTAAAGGAGGAGATTTAGAATCTGCTAAAGTAGCTACTTCTTGTCGTAGTGCTATTAGAAATGGTACTCCTTTAAGTTTGCCAGAAATGCAACGTTTATTAAATAGATGGCAACTTACTAGAAACCCTCGTACTTGTCCTCATGGTAGACCAATTTATTTACCTTTAGAAGAATCAGCTTTAGCACGTTTCTTTCGACGACATTGGGTAATTGGAAAAAGTCATGGAATTTGAACAGTTATCAGTTATCAGTTATCAGTTATCAGTTGGAAAAATGACAAATCAAAGTTATACTAAATTAGGCGATATCTCTATTTCCTACTTGTACAAAGTAAGCAGACAGCAAGGAGCAAAAAAAAATACATTTTTATCAATTATCTAGATAATAAATTTAACAGAGTATGTAGGCAAAATTAAACTTAGAAGAGTTAGAATGAGTAAATTTCCCCAAACTATAGCAATCCTAAATAGGTTGTTACCAAGAAAAAAGTAAATAAGAAACTGAAGCTTGTACTTTTTCCTTGTTCTCTACTCCAGAAAAGGGTTCATTAATGAATAATAGATAATTACCTTTCCATAAAAATTAGAGGATTAACTAAAAGGAAAAAATTTATTTCTCTGAGTCGATTGGATATGGGGTTATAAATCATAAACTTGTCAGATTTTTTCCTAGAGATTTAATTTCCAAAGCTACAGAAATAATTCAGGAAAAATTATAAATTTGTTAGATTTTTTCCTAGAGGTTTGATTTCTATAACCACAGAAATAATGTATAAATTTTTCAGATTTTTTTCTAGAGGTTTTATTGCCCAAACTACAACTACAGAAATAATGCAGAATAAATCATAAATTTGTCAGATTTGTGCGTAGGGGTTTGGGTTCCCAACCCATACTAAGATGTCAGAATAAATCATAATTAATGACAATCCCAATTATAAAGAACTTGAGAAAAATCTAAGGCTTTTAATTGAGATGGTTTAATAAAAAAGTTACCAATTCCTGCATCTCCCCAACAAATATCATTTTCACCATAACTCCCATAATCTGAAACAATTTGCAATAATAAAATATAGTCTTCATATTCAGGATTAAAACGAGGATCTTCTTGAGTAAAATTAGGATAACCCCCTAACTGATGCTGATATCCACGCCAAAAATATTGATCGTACCATTTGTCATAAATATCTATTAAACCATCATCATCAAAATTAGGCATCATCAAAATTAGGAAAATACTGATCAAAAGTTCCATCATTTGTATGTATAGGTGAATAATAATGAGTAAAACTTAAGTTAAACTCACCCCTTATAGGACTTTCTTCATACTCTTCTAAAAAATCAAAATCTGTTACTAAATTATTAACGTCTTCAACAATTTGCTCGAAATATATAATTTTGAAGTTATTTTGATTAGTTGGAGCATCATAATAATCTAAACCATAACCAGGGTCGTTACCATCAATAAAAAATTGTAAAATTCCTTGAGTGGGAAAATTCTCTAACTGAGGTATTTCTGAAAAATTAAGTTGTGCTAATAATTTTAAATATTCCCCCTTTTGATTAGTTGGATAATCAATTGTTCGAGGTAAATAGGGAAGTCCTCCAAATTTACTTTCCCACCATTGAGTAGAACTAGGTTTAATCTCAATTTTTAAATAAGGTTTAATCGTATTAGCGATCGCTTCATGGTAAGGTTCTAATTCTTTAGGTAAGTTGAGTTCAAGTGACGGTTTCATAATTAGGTAGTTCTATAGATAGATATGTTAATAAAATTATGGTAACGTAATTAATTTACATTATGCTATCACACTGTCTATATATTCATTTACTTTATAAATCAGCTCTTACTTCCAAATAATTAATAATTCAATAATCAAATGATTCAGGTTTAAATCCTCCCCTTTCAAGGGGAAGAAAATAAATTTTTTCCTTTTAGTCAATCTTCTTTAAGGAGAGGTAATTATCAATTATCCATTAATAAATTTTTCCTTCTTAATGGCAATCCCAATGATAAAGAACTTGAGAAAAATCTAACGCTTTTAATTGAGATGGTTTAATAAAAAAATTACCAATTCCTGCATCTCCCCAACAAATATCATGTGCTTCACCATAATCCCTATAATCTGAACCAATTTGTAATAATAAAACATAATCTTCATATTCAGGCTCGTATCGAGCATCGCCTTGAGTAAAATTAGGATAACCTCCTACCTGATGATCGCCTGCATGACTCTCAAAATACCCATTGCACCATTTGTAATAAATGTCTAGTAAATTATCATAACTAAAATTAGGAAAATGCCGCTTAAAGGCTATATCAGTATGATGTATCGGTACATAATAATGGGTAAAACTTAAGCTAAACTCACCGCTTATTGGACTGTATTGATGCCCTTCTAAAAAATCAAAATCTGTGACTAAATTATTAACATTTTCGATAACTTTATCGAAGTATATAACTCTGAAACCATTTTGATCGGTTTGATCGTCATAATCTAAACCATACATATCATCATTACCATCAATAAAAAATTGTAAAATTCCTTGAGTGGGAAAATTCTCTAACTGAGGTATTTCTGAAAAGTTAAGTTGTGCTAATAATTTTAAATATTCCCCCTTTTGATTAGTTGGATAATCAATTGTTCGAGGTAAATAGGGAAGTCCTCCAAATTTACTTTCCCACCATTGAGTGGAACGAGGTTTAATATCAATTTTTAAATAAGGTTTAATAGCATTAGCGATCGCTTCACGGTAAGGTTCTAATGCTTTAGGTAAGTTGAGATTAAGTAAGGGTTTCATAATTAGGTAGTTCTATAGATATGATGGTCTATGATGGTCAAATTATGGTAAAGTAATTAACTTACACTTTAGTATAATTCCCTTATTTCTCCTAACTCTGTAAAGAGGTTTTATGCAACATCTCTAGCTACTCCCTG
>JBFRWR010000052.1:0-6450 GCA_051439685.1 Trichodesmium sp. | reverse complement strand
ATATCATGTCCGGTTGAATAGTTATAATTAAAGCTCGTAGTAGGGCTTTAGCCCGACCTATCTATATATCGGGCTAAAGCCCTACTACAAACAAAAACTTTTTTTATCACTAATTATCCGGACATGGTATAACTCAGTATTTCAAGCCTCCAACTTTAGTCGGAGGTTCACTGATAGCGTAGCTCCTCCGCAGGAGGCTAACTGATAGCGTAGCTCCTCCGTAGGAGGCTAACTGATAACTGAAATGACCTTGTACCCCATTTCCCCGAAATCTGCTGTATAATATTAGTTTCTGTATTTTATTAGACAACTTGTAATATTATTTTTCCTATTTCGTCTAGTTATTAATTTAAGGATAAAAGTTAAAAATGAAGTATCACGCATTAATGTCTTTTGTAGAAATTTGTTGGGTTGGTGCTAGTCTTTGCATTTTGAGTAGACAACTTGGTATTTGGCGGAGAAGAACTAGAAAAAAGAAAAATATAGTTTTAAAGTAAGCATTTAGCGATCGCCTTAATGATTGCTGTTATATGTAATCCCATTTTTTAGATATCATCTTATGATAGATTTGGGAACGATGGGAGGCGATCGATCGTCAAAGTCAGGAATATTTGGAGTAGTGGTGTATTTTTTAAGTTAAGAATGAATGTTGAGAGCAACTCGAAAACCATTACTGGCATCACTACGGGTTGGTCGCAAAAATCTGCGGTTAGCAGCACGACAATCTTTAGCTTTTGTTTTCCAAGATCCTCCACGCATAACCCTTGAAGTAGTATTGTCCACTTGTCTTTCTAGTTCCCAAGATCGGCTATCTGAAGGAGCATCTATATAGTTATCATGTTTGGGATCAGCACACCACTCCCATACATTACCGTGCATATCATATAGCCCAAAAGCATTTGCAACCCCAAAGCTACCTACAGGTTGTGTTTTCTGGTGATATTCACCCATTGGTTCATAATTATACGATTCAGTACCATCGTAATTAGCAACTTTTGTAGTGATAGTATCTCCAAAATGAAACGGCTTCTTATCAATACCAGCTCGGCAAGCATACTCCCATTCAGCCTCACTGGGTAGTCTGTAGTTAAGGTTAGTGTGTTTAGAGAGTCTATAACAAAACTCTACAGCTTGACACCATGAAACTTGTTCTACAGGGTTTTCATCCCCTTGAAAACGAGAGCAATTGGGATTCAAGTATATTTCAACTTTGGGTAAATTCGCGATAAATCTCCAGATGGCTTGGGTTATTGGATATTTACTCATAAAAAAAGAATCAACACTGACTCGGTGTTGAGGACGCTCGTTTAATTTACTTTCTTGCGACTTATTTTTTACCATTTCCAAATCAGGCGATCCCATTAAAAAACTTCCTTGAGGAATCTTGACCATTTCTAATCTTAAAAAGGGGTCTTCATTTAAAACCTGCTCAAATAATTCTGCATGATGTTGCTCTCGACTTTTTTGTTGCCCCCTTACATCAATAAATACTACATCAAAACTAAAGTTCTTAAAACAAAAACCCTCTTCCATCCGATCTTTACCTAACATTTCTAACCATTCTTGAACTGAATTAGGACGATCAGTTGGTTTGATCGCCATTCCTTCAAGAATTGCCTGATTTACACGATCACTAATATTAGGATTTTTATCCTTGGGAGGAACTAAATTATCAGAATCATATTCCTTATTAGAATCATATCTAACCCAAGCTAATGGGGGAGGGTCTCCTACTAACAGATAGTACAGTGTAGCGGCTAAAGCGTATACATCCGTATATGGACCTTGTTCTTGATTTTCATCGTATTGCTCAACAGGTGAAAATCCATCTTTATGAAACGAAGTTGAATTTTTACTTGAAATATATGGTCTAGCTATACCAAAATCTATTAATTTAGCATCATTTGAATTAGATTGGATTATAATATTGCTAGGACTTACATCTCTATGTAATAAGTTTTTTTCGTGAACAACTTTTAAAGCCTCACCTATTTGTTTTACATATATAAGTGCTTCTGGTTCGGTCAATACTCCTTGCCTCTTAACACAATCCCATAGGTTCTCACCATCTATATACTCCATAACAATCCAAGGAAGAGAATTTTCCTCAAAAACTGTTTCAAGAATTTCAACAATATTTCGATCTCTACACACAGCTAATCTTAGTGCTTCGTCTTTAAATCCTTGCCTATATTTTTCTTTTTCCAAAGAACTATAACTTGAACTATTTAATATTTCACGTTTTAATGTTTTAATAACTACTTTTTTATTAGTAGATGTTTTTATTGCTAAGTAGGTAATACCAAAGCCTCCCTCTCCAAGTTGCCTTTCAATAATGTATTGTCCACTTTGTAATCTATCTCCAGAAGCCCAATTCATAATTGCCTATTTTATAGTTAAGTTTAAGATTTCATGTTTTCCACACAAGTAAATTTATTTATATTTATTAGCTTAGTTAATTAACTAAAAGTATTCATTTTTGCTGATGCTGTTCATTTTCTGGGGTAATAGGAACAGGTAATACAGATGGATTATTAGAGAACTGACTAATTCTCAGAATAATACCTACAATACTGACAAGAATACCTACAATTGTCATTAGAGGGCCTAGGTCTTTGATTATTTTTAATAAAAATTGTAACTTATCACGGTAAGGTCTGGGAAGGTAATCCCTTAAACCTAATAATTCAAACCATTCTTGAACTGACTGAGGACGTTTTTCTTGCTCTATTTCCATTCCCTTTATAATTGCCTGATTGACCCGATAGTTCAACTTTACAATTTCTTTAGGCTCGATTAAATCACTTTTACTTTGATTGTCACGGCGGGAAGCTAGAGTACGATCTTTTACACTAGGTGGCTTTTCTTTTGTTAATAGAAAATAAAGGGTAGCTGACAAAGAATAGATATCAGTAAAAGCCCCTGGCTGTTCTTTTGAAAATAGTTCTCTTGGTGTAAAACCATCTGCATTATTACGATTAATTTGTGTTAAAGGGTGATTAAATGTTTTTGCTAAACTAAACCCAATTAAGACAGCTTTATTAGCATTGCCCTTTTGTAATATGATATTATCTGGTTTTAAGTTGCAATGTATGATACCTTGATCGTGAATATAACTTAGAGCTTCGCCAATTTGCCGAATGTACCTTAGAGCTTCTTTCTGAGACCAAATTTTTGTATAGCTTGCTAAACTTTTGCCATCAATGTATTCCATGATAATGTAAACTAAATCTGTCTCTGGATCTTTCCGAGCATCCAAAAAAGTTACAATATAATCATTCTGGCATTTAGATAGATTAATAGCTTCCTTCCAAAATTTATCTTTAAGGTCACTAATTTCTCGTTCAGTTAGGTTATTTAATAGGTTGGGTTTAAGGGTTTTGATAACAACCCGCTTTTGGGCCTTTTCATCAGAAGCAAGATAGGTAATTGCAACATTCCCACGACCTAGTGTTTCAAGGATGCGGTATTTACCGCCTATCAGTATTCCTTTATCCCATTCTTGCCATTGTTTCATCATATAAAAATTTCACCCTATTTTTTAGGAAAAAGTATTTGATTTTTGCTGATATAGCAATCAGTTGTGATTTGTGAGAATTTGTAATATTTTATCTAACTTGGTTTGGTTGAAAAACCCGATCTTAGCTAGGGTTTGGAGACCAAAACCCTACAGTTTTTTCTCATATCTCATTCCTGATTACTATAGTCTTTGTGCGTGTTGTATTAAATTATTTTTTCGCATATATAAGACCAAATTAAATTAGCAGAATCTTGAATCACGGGTTTACCTGAGTGCATTTCTGCCTGAGGTAAGCCTCCCACATTTAAAGTATTGATTTCAGATAATACTCGATTTCCATTATCATCCACTAATGTGTCAAACCCAAAAATTATAACCCCTTGCTCTGTAATGCTAGGGCTTATTGACTCAGATATTTTGATTTCATTATCATCAGCTTCAGCAAAACTTGAAGAGCCACCAGCAGAAAGATTACATATCCAGGAGCCTTGTTTCGGAATTCGGAGAGTAGCTCCCATAATTTTGCCATTGACAACTATAACTCTCTTATCGCCTCGATCTACATTTTTCAAATACTTCATAGCTAAGTATTCGCCCTGGGTTTTTAAGTTTTGTTCAAGAATGGATTGATATTCATTCAATGAATATTGAGTTTCGTTTTCCCAAACTGTATCTTCCGTGATTTTGATAATACCTTTGCCACCATAGCTACGAAGTGGTTTTAATACAATAGGAAATAGGCTATAAAATTCTAAAATATCATTGAGGGTACTACAAAGTTTTATTGGTGGACAAAGTTCAGGAAAATTAAGAAGGAAATCTTTTGAACCTGTAGCTCTAATTCCAGCCGGACGATTGATGACTCGATGCTCTGGGATATTAGCTGTTATAAAATCTAAAAACTCATCAGGAACAGGTCTATCAATTCTGAGAAAAACTACGTCATAATCATCAATTTTTGCTTTGATGTCAGCTTTTAAAAATTGCTCTTCAGTTTCTTGATAAGCAAAATCATCATTAACTCTTAAACTTGTTATTTGAGTAGAAGTATAATCATAGAAAAATTCTTTGTTCTCAGGATTACCTCGACTTGCAACTTCAATAGAAGCACAAGCTGGATGATTTTTCATAGTTTTCAACAAAGGATAAATTGATTCTCCTTTTGTATGAGTTTGATGATCCGTAATCGCTAACATACGGTACTGCTTTCTCATTGTTTTGATTTTCCTTAAAAATAATTGTTTATCTACTTAGTGGTTACTTAAACTTCATTAATTTCAGATTTCACTACTTGCGAATTTTCATACAAATAATGAAAATCTGGGTCTTTAACTAGCTTATAAATATGCTCTCTTTCTAGGTCTAAACTTTTGATGTAGCGAATAAAAGGAATAACTTTTTGAGCAATTTCTTCAACTGCATCTGAGTGATTCCCACCACTATCTTTACTTTGCCATTTTGCTTTTAATGAATAGGCACAACACCCGTTAAAAGAAAATGTCCTTTTAAAAGGCGCTGGTATTTTCTCTGTTTCAGGCTGTTGGCAAAGCTCAAATCCTTCGTCTATAACTTTAAAAGCTTCCTCTAAAGCTTCTTGCCACTCAAAAAATGGAAGAGTAACTCCATCGCTAGAATTAGGTATTTCAAATCCTTTTTCAATGAATTTAGCTATACTTGTACAAAGACCAGATTTTCTTCTTAATGCTTTGATTTTTAGTTCTAGAGGAAGATTCTGCTTGATTGCTTCTTCGAGTAGTGCATAACCATCAACAAAAAATTGCAGTGCAACTTCTTCATATCCTTGTCTTCTTTGGCTCGCTCCTAGCTCCCACTTTAATTCTGCTTTAATAATGGAATACTCATTTGTATTAATTTTGTCTAGTGATTCTACAAATTTATAGAGGTATTCTTTCATTTGATCGCTGAGAATTTCACTGCTACCACCTCTGACAGACTCATAAAATTCTACAACCAGATTATTGGGATGAGGTTGCGACAAAACTTTGGGAAGCTCACTTCTACACTCTAAATGGATTTCTTCCATTAGCTTGTCAAAACTCTCAATTTCATACAAATGAACTTTATTGGGATAATTATCCTTAAGCTCAAGTAGTTTAGCAGGAATTTCTAATTCTTTATCTGATTTTCGGGGTTTATGTAAACACCAATGTAATCCATAGGTCAAATATTGATTTTTCAGTAGATCGCTAATAGTGCTCATTATAGATTTATCATTTCCTGAATAACCAGTAACTATTAAGCCATAGCCTCTGGTCATTTCTTTCATTTTTTTTTCAATATTTCTTTGAAAAGAAGATTGCGTTCTACCACTATTAAATGAATCATCTAATTTGCGTATATCGTCATAAAGAAAATCTCCATGTAACTTTATAACTTTAGGTTTTTGTTTGGAAATATATGTTTCTGAAATAGTTGAATTAAAAGCACATACTATAGGCTTAATTCCATAGAACTTTAAAAGAGCTTCTGCTATTAAATCATCAAAATTAACGGTTAGGATACGATTTAAGCGTTTGCTAGCTATTAAACTTGCCAAATAAAGGTATCCAAAAGCTGGCTTTTTACCTTCAAGAAGCTTTTCAATGTAGTTTTTTCTCTCTAAAGGTTGATGATAACGATATGTGAATAACAGAGAATAATCACTTTGATTATAGTCTGTAGCCTTTTGTTCTCGCCAACTCTTATACTCACCACTACTTAACCAATTTTCAAAATTTTCTTCTGCAATATATTTAGGTTTTTTGATTGATTTGTATAAAGACTTCTGCCATTCTCTAACCATTCCATTTGCCGATGGAATACCTGATGAAACTGAAGCTCCAGCTCCTAAGAATAGGGTGTAGGGGCAATCACCTATTGGATGAGTTGCAATTAACTGTGCCAAATCAATTTCATTTTTTAACAAACCC
>JBFRWR010000051.1:0-3733 GCA_051439685.1 Trichodesmium sp. | reverse complement strand
TTAATTAAATCGTTACCATCCGCACCACTAATGCGGTCTGCTTTCTTGCTACCGATAATCTCGTCATCATGGGGCGAACCTTCTACCTGTTCGATAGACTTAAATTTATCTCCCTTAGCATCCCCCGTGTGCTTGCCAGAAGTCAGATTAATCTTAACTCCCTTACTAGCGCTATCGTAGGTGACAATATCAAATCCCTCACCACCATCAATAACATCCGCACCAGCACCACCATCCAACCAGTCATCGTCCTCACCACCAAACAAGCGATCGCTACCAGCACCACCCTGGAGTTTGTCCCAACCTTCATTACCTTCGATAGTATCCTTACCCCTACCACCAATAACTAAATCTTCACCTTTACCCCCCGCAAGTTTGGCGTTAACCTTCACATCTGCTTCCAGTTCGATAATATCGTTCTTTTTACCGCCATCGGCAACAATTTTCTTAACCCCCTTGTACTCTTGAGTAGCATCGAAGGCAGAAACTAATATCTTATTTTTCCCCCTGCTACCTACCAAGAAAACCTCTTTCCCATCCTTAGTGTTGACAATTTTGCGTTTTTTAGCATGGGGACCCATATTCAAACGCAAGTCTCCACCAGCAACTTTGCTAGCAAGAGTAAGTTTAGGTTTTTCGTTGCGACTGCTGTTGTTGAAATCTAACAAAGTCACCCTGGGAGAGTTAAAACGCTTGCTAAATAGAGTTATGGTTTTAAAGCCCAAATCTATCTCCGATTTCGCGTAAGCACTCAAACCCGCTTTCAGTGCCCCAGAAGTATCAAAGATATCGACAGGGTTAGCGATCGCTGACTCAAGTTCGTCAAATCTGACTTTACCATCGTTATCCGGGTCTTTCAGGTCAAAGTCTATATTGCCATAAATTCCTCCACCTACTCCCGCCTTAACGACATAAGCATTTAGTTCAGCCTTGGCTTCAATGCTAGCATCAAGAGTTAATTCCGGTACATCTTTACCCGTGCCATCTGCATTGAGGCGATCGCTCACATAGAAACCATTAAAAATATCCTCTGTATTCTCAAAATCATCTTCTGTATCGGCGACACCATCAGCTCCCAAGGCAAAATCCTCTAATCCGGCACTATCGTATCCAAAGTCGAAATCTATAGTTGCCCCCACGTCTCCAGAAAGACGCGCTCCCAAAATTGCAAATATGGGGAAAAATTGCTCGTATTCTAAGTTAAATTCCAAGGAAGGCAAATCGTAAGTAAAAAGGTTCGCATCCTGACCCAAAAGCAAACTAAATGCTGCGGTTGGTTCGTCAAGAATTGGCAATTCTAAACCTTTACCAGGAATTGTTTTTAGACTGGTAATAAATTTAGATTCTTCGCTATCTTGAGGCAGTTGTTTTTCTGCTGCTTTAGCAATATCAATAATCTCAATTTTATCCAGAGCCTCCCCAAGATTTAGTTCAGGTTTAGTCACATCAACATCAGTTAATTTAAACCCGCCCAAATCTAAAGGTTCCAGATAGTTACCATCAGGAATATTATTAGCCAATTCGATAATTTCTGCCACCGATTCAATCAACTGGCGATCGCTCTCATCAAAATTATCAGAAAAAGTTTCTGCCAAATCCAGCAACGTAAACTTAGTAACCTTCAAGTCGATGGGTTTTGTCAAAACATCAAGCACCGGTTTTACAGGGTCAGTAATATCTTGAATATTTTCCAAGACAGGACTAATAAAATCGTTAAAAAACGTTCCCATATCCAGGTTAACGTTATTAAATTCAACCCCAGGCACTTCACCCAATTTCCAATCTATATTAATATCCGAACCCAGAGAAGGCAATTTTGCAGAATCTTCAAAGCTAGTTTTTACCTTCAGATTAATATCCGCATTTCCGTCTAATTCCACATCAGCAAGCTCGGCAAAATTCACCGAATTTAGCTCATTTAACCATAGCTTATTATCAGCATCTTTTAAATCGACTTTAAAAGAACCTTTAAACTCAGAAGATTTTTCAGAATCGTCCGTTAATTCAACCTTTAAAAACCCTAAAGAACCAGTCAAATAACTGGGAACCCCACCGGTAAGATTAATACTAAACTCATCAGCAGATTTTGTGTCTAAATAAACACCTTTATCTTTATGAATACCCAAATTAAGAGAGCCACTATAACCCAATTCAGCAATAGCATCACCATCCACTTTTAAACCCAACCCAGGCAACCCTATATCTGTATCTAAAGAATGGCTAAAACTGCTTGTTTCTCGATTTAATTGGAGATTAAATTTAACTTCATCAGCACTTTCAATTGTTTCAATATCTTGCTTATCAATACTGCCATCTTGATTCACATCTATTAAAACATTTAAACCCCAAGGTCCTAAAGCTTCTGCTAACCCTTCTCGCACTAACTCCGGGGTTTTTTCTTCAACCCAATCAAGTTTTTGTTCGATGCTGTAAACTACATTCTCCTTAAGTTCGCTCAAAAATTGCACCGCATTATCAGTAGAATCTTTCAGCGTATCTCCCAGTAAAGGTAGTTCTTGACCGAAAAGTTCGCTGTTGAGAGCATCTTGCAAAGTATCGAATAATTGCCCGAAACCATCCGCAACTTCTCCCAAGTTATTACCCGTGTAGCTCAAAAGATTCTGAGAATTGGAATTGCTATTATTATTTCCCATGGTATTTGCTCCTTACTAAAATAAATTCAGAAAATTTGTTCTAGTTGGTGGCGATAGCGTTAGTTGTATCATCGTTAAAGCGATCGCTACCAACCGTTAAACTAGATTGAAATCATTAGCATTGAGTTCTGGCGCACCCTTCAAATTAGCAAACAAACCGCCACTACCTAAACCTGCTTTTTTGCCGTTACTGTTGTACAATAGTTCTCCGCTGTTTTCGTTGTAAACGATAAATGCTTTACTGCTGGCAACCTCGGCAGCATCATCAACAATTGCAAATTCCCGTTGGCGACTAAAACCCTTACCTTTAATACTCTTGATAGATGTAAACGCGCTTTTGTCGAGAATCAGTTTATCTTCACCTAATATGAAGTCGGTTATTTCGTCCGTTTCTGTTTTGTTACAGTTAGCCAAGATAAAGGAATCTTTGCCTTTGCCTCCAGTTAATACATCCTCCCCTTTACCACTATCAACTTTGTCGTTGCTGTTGCCTCCAGTTAAGGTGTCTTAGTTATCAGTTATAACCTGCCTCCGACTTGAGTCGGAGATTTGAAATACTGAGTTGATTTTTTTTGATCCCCTTAACAAGGGGAGTCTTGTGACCTCATTTTTTGGTGATGTGTACTTATACCTAACGCTTCCTCTTCTCAAGATAGCAAAGCTGACAATAATACTGGTCGCTATATTAATTGATTGTCAAATAATTTAATGTTTTTTAATATAGAACTTACCCAAAGAAACCCGGTTTCTAGGAGAAATAGTTGTTTTGAACAATAGATAGATGTCTAGGAGAAACCGGGTTGATCGGTTCGCCTGCGTAAGTCCTATAATAGACATCTCCAGAAAAGAGGGAGTAGGGAGTAGGGAACCCACCCCTAACCCCGACCGTGGAGGGGAAATAATTGATGATTTATATCCTATAATTGATTTTATTTTTGATTATTGGAGATGTCTAATATCAAATCCGGTTGAATAATTATTGTATGGTAGGGAGACGCGGAGACACGGAGACACGGAGACGCGGAGATTGAAGTGTAGACAGCAATTATGAACATATACTATATAACCGGATTGTATAT
>JBFRWR010000050.1:0-4937 GCA_051439685.1 Trichodesmium sp. | reverse complement strand
TAGCAGGAGAAGCAGCAGGCACCTTTGGTACGGAAACCCTACCAGCAGAATATTCTGAGCGTCGTCGGAACCGTGGTTTTGAAGCTATTGCTCTGGATGAAGAGGAAGGTATTCTCTATAGTTTTATTCAAACACCTCTAGAAAATCCCGATCGCAATACTTCTAACAATTCTAGTGTCATCCGCATCTTAGGTATTGACTCAGATGATGGACAACCAGTCTCAGAATATGTCTATCTCCTAGAAAAACCAACTTTAGACCCCGATAACGGTAGTCTATTAGTTGATAAAATGGGAGATGCTGTTTACACTGGCGATGGTAAATTCTTTGTTATAGAAAGAGACTCGTCTGTTACTGAGACAGGCAAAAAGTTTATCTTTGAAATAGATATCAATGGTGCAACTAACTTACTTGCTAATGATGCGCCAAGTTTACCAAACGGTGAAACCCTGGAAGAACAAACTGCAGATGAGTTAGCAGAATTAGAAATTCAAGCAGTTAATAAAATTAAAGTAACTAACCTACCTTCCATTGGTTATACTGCTGGAGACAAAGTAGAAGGTCTATCATTACTACCAGATGGACGGTTAGCGGTACTGAACGATAATGACTTCGGTCTGCTAGATCAAGAAATTCCTGTTGATGGAACTGTTCCTCTCAACCCAGAACCAGTACCAGTAGTTTTAGGTGTAATTGATTTCTCAACACTAACTAATGAAATCGACCCTAGCGATCGCGATGGTGGGATTAATTTCAACAACTGGCCTGTTTTTGGATTGTTGCAACCAGATAGTATTGCTTCCTTTGATACAAAAGGTGAAACCTATTATGTCACAGCAGATGAAGGGGATGTCAGAGGTTATGATACTTTTGATGAAGAAGCACGGGTAGGAAATCCCGAATTTCTACTCGACCCCAATGTTTTTGATGTTGATGAACTTAAGGAGGAGGATGCTCTAGGTCGTCTGACAGTGACAACCACAGAAGGAGATATTGATGGTGATGGCGACTACGACCAAATTTTTACTCCTGGTGGTCGCTCTTTCAGTGTTTGGGATAGTTCTGGTAACAGGGTTTTCAATAGTGGCGATGATTTTGAAAAAATTACTGAACGGGAAATACCAGCTAACTTTAATTCTGACCGAGACGAAAATACTTTTGATACTCGGAGCGATAACTTTGGTCCTGAACCTGAAGCTATAACTACAGGAGTTGTAAACGGTAAACCCTATGCTTTTATTGGTCTAGAACGCACAGGGGGAATCATGGTTTATGATGTTAGTGACCCCAATAAACCAAGGTTTGTCGAATATCTCAATAACCGTGACTTCTCCGTTGAATTTGATACTGATGAAGATGGCGACCCAGACCCAACCCAAGAACAACTTGAAGCAGCAGGAGATTTAGGACCAGAAGGTTTTGCGTTTGTCTCCCCAGAAGATAGTCCGAATGGAGAAGCGTTATTAATAGTTGGTAATGAAATTAGTGGTACCACTACTATTTATGAATTTACAGCAAATCAAACTATCAGGGGAACTGCGGGAGATGATACTCTAGAAGGTGGTACGGGTGATGACAAGATTGATGGTCTTGCTGGTAATGATACTCTCAGTGGTCTTGGTGGTAGCGATACTATTAAGGGTGGTGCTGGAAACGATAATATTAACGGCAACCGGGGAAATGACCGTGTTATTGGTGGTAATGGTAATGACCGTGTTAATGGTGGTTTGGAAAACGATACTATTTTTGGCGGTAATGGTAATGATACCTTAATTGGTCGTTTGGGTAATGACCGGATGTTAGGAGGTAATGGGGAAGATACTCTTAGTGGAGGTCAAGGTCGCGATCGCCTCAATGGTGGTGCTGGTGATGATACTTTGACTGGTGGCGCGAGTATTGACCGCTTTATTTTTGCTGCCAATAGTGAATTTAGTCAGGCAGATTTAGGGATAGATGAAATTACAGACTTCAACCCAGACTTAGATTTGATTCTACTTAAGTTGACAACTTTCACAGAAATCACCACTGCTTCTGGTGAAAATATTGGGGATGAGTTTGCCACTGTAGAAAGTAATGATGGTGCTGCTACCAGTAATGCTATTATTGTCTACAACGAAAATAATGGCGCTTTGTTCTACAATGCTAATGGTAGTGGGAATGGTTTTGGAGATGGCGGTCAGTTTGCCACTCTAACTGACGCTCCTACTCTCACAGCGGAGGACTTTGTAATCAGATAAAGTAATAATATTAATTAATTACAATGTAGGGACGTTGCATATAACTTCCCTACAAATTTCTCTTTTTTATCTGCCATAATGCTAAAGAGGTTTGGAGAGCAAACCACTATGATCAAACAGAGGATTACTATATTATAGAACCCCTAAGCGGATCTATAAAATTAGCTGGAGAGATCGGGGGACGGGGATATGGGGAGATGGGGAGATGGGGAGATTGGGGCTATGCGTTATACTTTTTTCCCTATTCTATTTCACCGAAATTATGACTCCTGATTCCGCGCCTCCGCGCCTCCGCGCCTCCTGTCTCCTGTCTCCTGTCTCCTGTCTCCTGTCTCCTAATCCTCACTTTTGCAAAGATACTGTTAGGGGTTCTATATAACTATAATTTTCTAACATTATTTTGATTAAATTTAGATCACAAATAACTATAAAACCACATAGCATAATCTTCTAATAACTCAGCATTAACAGAATCTTCTATATCCATTTCCAAAGCTGTTTCTAATTCAGCCAATGGCAAGATAAACTTCTGCCCATCACTCGTGCGTTCCAACTCAGCTAAAATTCCCTCTTCAACAGTTAATTTATTATCTAATTTTAACAAATTAAACTTATCTGTATAAGATGGTTTTGTCTTTTTTAACTTCTGATATTCCTTCTTACTTCCTGAACCCATAGTATAATATTCTTCCCACTCAAATTCTTCCATCCCTGTAACTAAACAAGGCATTTCAATATTTTGCTTTAGGTATTTTAAATACTTTTTTAAATTAGTTTGACTGACCTGAAAATTTGTCGTACCGAGAATTTCTTCTAACTTTTGTTCAAATACTTCTAAATGAACCTGTTCAGCTTCATCCTCCGATTCTACTCCTGGAAAAACCCCAATTTTCTGTAAAAATTCCTCAATAGGTACATTTATCGTTAAATTGTCTCCTTGATTGAACTTTCCAGTTGTTGTTGATACAATAGTCTCATCAATTGTAATTTGTTTTGGCTGCTTAGTATCAGGTTGAGACTTATTTTTATTTTGTCTTTGATTAGATTTTGGCATAAAGTTCTGACCTTATCCAGGTTAATGATTAAAGAATATCTAAAGTAAAAAAATTCAGTCGATCTATAAACTTATAACTTACGAGTAAACTATGACACAAATACTAGAATCTCCAGAACCAATAGTTTATCAAGGACAGTTTGGAGACTTTACCATAACTAAAAGCGATCGCCTTGGTGTAATTATTTACCGTACTGGCTTAATGATAGCTGCCCTTAGTTTTGCATTAGGCAGTGTCCTAGTCTTATGGCAAGGTGATAATCCCACGGTTATTCAAGCACTTACGCCCCTAATTGGCTGTTTTTGTCTAGCTTTAGGGGTTAGTTTGGCCACTATCCATATTTATATGGCCACTTTACACCGACTACTCCAGCTATTTTGGTTAATAGGGGCCATTGCTACAATAATCTTAGCAATTAATAGTAGCGATCCCCTTGCTTTAACAGTTTACAACAATCCAGTCACTATTTTCGGCGTTGGTTTTACCTTTGCGGCTTTAACTGGAATTTATTTTAAAGAAGCTTTTTGTTTTAACCGTCTCGAAACAAAATTTCTTACACCTTTAGTACCTTTGTTACTCCTGTCTCATCTAGTTGGTTTTTTATCAATTGAAACGAAGGAGTTGTTATTAGGTATTTGGGGAATCCTCTTTATAATTTTTGCCCTCCGTAAGGTATTTCAACCAATACCTCCAGATATTGGAGACAAAAGTGTTTTTGCATATTTACATAAACAAAAAAATCAGGAAGAAGTTGCTCATAGTTAATAGTTAGTTGATAGTTAAGATGGGCAAATATTACTTAATTTAAAATTAATAGGGACAGCTCACAAATTTCCTAATGTACGACTTTAAAATTGTTTAATTTTGGGAAATTGAGCATTCTTTGAGAAAAAATAATCTCCCGTTATCATTTTTAATTTAACGGGAGATTATTAACAATAATTACTTGAATGTCACAGCAAAACAATCAGCCAAACAAATTAAAAAATTATATCTCACAATTCCCGGAAAAATTAATTTCAACAATTCAGTTATGGATATTAATTCTTGGATTAATTATCTTTCTAATTGTGATGTGCTGCTTTAATATTTACTCATTTTTAGCAGTAACCGCTCCCCTAGAAGCAGATTTACTAATAGTTGAAGGTTGGATGTCAGACTATGCAGTAAAATCGGCGATCGCAGAATTTAATCGGGGTGCTTATCAAAAATTAATTACCACAGGTACACCCATAGGAAAGGGATTTTATCTATCAAAATATGACAACTTTGCCGAACTCACAGCAGCAACTTTAATTATTTTAGGTTTTGACTCAGACAAAGTAGTTGCCATACCAACCCCTCAAGTAACCAAATATCGGACGACTGCTGCTGCTATGGCAGTTAAAGAGTGGCTAGCAACTTCTAATCTCAAAGTAAACTCTATTAATATCTACTCTTTAGGACCTCATGCTCGTCGTAGCTGGATGATTTATCGGAATGTTTTTAGTCCAGATATTCAAGTAGGAATCATTGCTCTGGAACCCAAAGGTTATAACCCTCAAAGATGGTGGCAGTCCAGTGCAGGTATGCGGACTGTTATTGGGGAAGCGATCGCCTATTTTTACACCCGCTTCGTTAACTGGAAATCTTGATTGATATTATA
>JBFRWR010000049.1:0-17478 GCA_051439685.1 Trichodesmium sp. | reverse complement strand
AATGAGGAGAAAAGTAAATTCTCCTATTGGTGATGAACACATGGCTGTCTTAATTTCTGCTTTAACTTGTTTTTACACAGTTAATCAGAAAATGTCATTTTGGGATTTGGCAAAACAAGTTACAGACAAAATCAAAGCAAAATTAAAAACACCAGAAATTTACAATGGTGTTTTTTCTTTTTGTGACGCTTTAGAATACTGTTTAGAGAATCCTGAAAAAAATTCTAATTCTGTATTAGTAGCTAATATTGGCAAAGTAAAAATTCCATCTGAATATGGTCAATTTGAGTTAGAAGAAATTAGCTTTGGTGCATCAATAACTCTTTTTGGTAGCGTTTTTGATGTTAATGTTTCAACTTTTCAAGATAAAATAACCTTTAACTTTATATATACTAAACCTTTAGTCAGTCAGACTATCATGGAAAAGCTAATTAAAGATTCATTGGAATATCTAGTGGTATATGATAATTAATAATGGATAATGGATAATTGATATAAGAAGAGAGTTTTGATGATGAAGCCATCCCACTATTCCTGAAACCCTTATATTCAGGTAATATAAAAATCATCCTTTGTGGAATAGACTCTATCATCCACTCTCCATTAATCAGATTTTCTGATATTCAATTCCCTTATGGTTTTAACCAGAGGTAATTATCCATTATTCATTATTCATTAATGAACAAACCTAACACCTATTAAAAATTATGCTCAATCTAACACAACCTTTTCCATGGCAAAAAATTTTCTTGAAAGTATTGACTTTACTACTATCAATTTTTTTCTTATTGCTAATAGCAACACCTACTGCTTCAGCAAGTCTCAATGATGATAAATTTGATGGTAATATTTTTGCCCTTTACGCTGGAAATGGTTCTCTTGTACCTGCTAAAGTGACATTACAAGAGTCTTTAAAAAGTTCTAGACCAGCATTACTTGTATTCTTTCTAGATGATAGTAAAGATTGTAAACAATTTTCGACTGTAATTTCTCAACTTCAAGAATTTTATGGTCGTGCAGCAGATTTTATTCCTGTTAATGTAGATGCTATGACTAATTTTGTCACTGATGATTCTACAAAACCAGCTTATTATTATCAAGGGTTTGTACCTCAAACTGTCTTAATTAACCAAGAAGGAAAAGTTGCTCTGAATGAAAAAGGTCAAGTTACTTTTGAAAAAGTAGATGATACTTTTAGAGAAGTTTTTGATTTATTACCGCGCTCTGAGTCTGTTGAACTTAAGCGTCGAATTCTGAATGAGATTAATGTTGAATTGAGAGAATAATTTTAAGGGAATGATACAGCATTAAAGCACCTATCTCTCTATAGCAATCCTATTTTATTACTGGGAAAAATCTTACTGCTTTTTCGGGAATAGGGAATAGGGAACAGGGAACAGATAACAGGTAAGAGTTTCAACTTTTTTATCTACTTTTTGATTTGCCACAACCTATTTAGGATTGCTATATGTAAATTAGAAAAATTGTTTAATCCTTGATAAATTATCAACTAAGACTTTTTCTAATTTCGCAAAAAGATGCCTCAACTAGATGCTGTATCACCCTACCAATCAATTAACAATTACCTCTGAGATAAAATATCCATGAAACAACTTAGTCTCTTTCCTGAATGGGAAGAAGAAACCCCAGAAAAATTTACAAATAACTGTGATGAACAAAATCCCTAGTAAAAAATTTAATCTGGGGTTCAGTATTTTTAGTCCTGATCACTTCAGAAATTGTGAGTATAGTTAATATAGTCTAATAATTAATTGCTAATTTTACTTAAAAATTTAAAATATGACAATAACAACAGAATTAACTAAAAAAGAAAGAAAAGAAAAGATTCGGATCATAGCTAAAAATTCAGGTATCAGACAAGAATACCTGGATTTAAAGTTGACAGATGAAGATATCTTAGAAGTCTATGATAATCTACGTCCTTTGCAAATTGTTAAACCTGCAAATACTTACAACAGATATATGTTAAGTCAAAACACAGGTAAAGCAAATAAAAAGGCAAAGGAAGCAGAAACTATAGCAAAGGTAGAAAAAGAAAGAGCAGATAAAGCGGAAAGTCAACTACAACAATTTTTAAATCCTGAAAATTCTGAGCTTCTACAAATAGGTCGATGGTTAAAAAATGCACTATCTAAAGTAGGTAAAGAACGTGCTGAATTATTAAATGAAAAAGATTTAGTTCATCAGACTGACTACGAATATCATGTAGAAGATTTAAAAGATGCTTTGGAAGGACATCAACAGATTGCAGAAGAAATTGTTTTAGGAGGTCATCAAATCCAAAAAGAAGTTAAAAGTAAACTTGATGTATTGAGGGAACAACAAAATATGACCAAGAGATATATTATTAAGAACTACGGTATAGATGTCTGGCAAAAAATCGAATATTATTTTGATAAAAAAGTAGTTTAAAAGAGGGGGTTTTAATGAAGATAATTCAAGGTTTAAATTACAGACAATGGCAACAGAGGAATACGGAGAAATTCAAAACTCTGACAGTTGCAGAACAAAAAGAAGCTCGAACAAAAGGATTTTTTAATCGGGGATGGGAGCAAGTTCAAAAATCATGGGAAATACTCATCTCTTTTGTCAATATAGTGAATAATAATGTTGTCACTATGTTCGATCATAAACTTAATAAAGGTGATATTATTGGCGCGATTAATCAGTCAACTTATGAAACAGAAAAACTAGAAAATATTGTAGAAAAAGAAGTTGACAAAATGGATCGACTTTTGCAAAAAGCAACAGATATATTTAACAAAACTAAAAAACGGTTTGCCACATACGAAACAGCAATGGAGTATAGATACAATGAGCAAAGTACCACGACTTGATACACTATATGACGCTTCTGAAATTCAAGATATGTGGGATAGACATCGAACAATACCCTGTATCAAACACCCAACAGAAGGTTTGATAACTCCAAATAAATACCGGGCTAATAAACGTTTCAAACCTTGTCCCTATTGTGGAAAAAAAATGGTGCATGGTAAACAATATTCTACTAAGTCTAAAACAGAGGCAAGAAGGCGAGGTTATGAATATAAAAGAGCTGATGGGAAATTAGATATAAATCAAGCTGGTTCATTATACTTTCACCAAAATTACGTTACTATTGACCACAAATTGAATAAAGCACGTTTTCCAGAAAAAATGTTTGATTATGATAACTTAGAAGCAATTTGTTGGCGTTGCAATAATGAAAAAAGTGATAATCTGATCTTTGAATTAGAACATAAACTCGAACATCTTAGATCATTAAAAGAGTCCGTCTTTAATAGATATCCAAGTTCCCATTAATCAAATGTTGATATTGGAATGGAACAGATATTTATATATAGCAATCAGGAATCAGATGTGACAATTGAGATGTTCCTTAAAAAGTATGGAATATAGCATTGATAATACTTATAAAATACATTTTTTTCTTCTTTTCTGTTCCTTCTTCCCTGTTCCCTAAAACTTTCCAATATCTCACAATTCAAATCATATTGCTATATCTTCCATCCTATTTATTTACTAACATCATATTCCTACAACCTCCAAATCAAAATTCTACCTGCTTCACCCCCACTAACTAAAGTTTTTCCATCAGGACTAAACTGTACCGGATGATAACCACAAAGACTATCCAATAACTCCCCAGTCAGCAAATTCCATAATTTCACAGTACCATCCATACTTCCACTAGCAAGAATTTGATTATCTGGACTAATAGCAACAGATAAAACATCACGAGTATGACCTTTAAAACTATTCAACAATTCACCTGTAAAAACATCCCATAATTTAATAGTTTTATCTGCACCACCACTAACTAAAATTTGACCATTTGCACTAAAAGCAACTGAATAAACCGCCCCAGAATGACCTTTTAATGTTTTCAAACTTTCACAACAACCTACCTGCCAAATTTTAATCGAACCGTCAGCACTACTGCTGGCAAAAATCTGATTTTGAGGATAATTTTCTCCTGCTATTAATGTTTTATTGATATTGCTATAAGTAACACAAAAAACTCTGTCTCGATGTTCTTGTAATCTATATAATAATTCCCCATTACGTTGATTCCAAATTTTAATTTTATGGTCAGCACCGCCACTTGCTATAGTTTCACCATCTGGACTAATAGCTACTGAAAAAATAGCACCATCACGATGACTATAAGGAAAACCTGAATGGCTATAAAATCTATCTGCAATTGTTTTTTTATGTAAATTCCAAACTAATATTGTTCTATCATCTCCACCACTAATAATTCTTCTACTATCACTACTAATAGCTATTCCATATACTTCCGCAGTATGACCTAAAAATTTATGCAAAAGTTGCCCTGTTTTTATATTCCAGAGTCTAATTGTTTTGTCATCACTCCCGCTTACTAAAATTAAACCTTGAGGGTCTATTGCTAATGTATTTACAGGAGCGGTATTATCTCTAATAATTTGTACACTTTTCCAGAGTTGAGATAGTTTTATATAGTTTCTAATTTTTGTTTTTGTTGGGCATAAATTTGCTTTTCTATTGTGAAAATCTATGACATTATCTAATAGTTCTGATTTTTGATTAACATAATTTTCTGGCGATAATTTTTGATTAATTTGCTCATAGTAACTTTTGTTCTTGGGAAATGTTTGAGTTGGCTGATATTCTCTGAATTTTTCTGAATTTTCTCTGTTTTTCCATGCCTCTATTTCAGCTTGGACAATGACATCAATCTCAGACACTTTTTCGGAGTAATTTTCCTCGGTTTTTAGCAGCTCTAAAGAGATTTCTTCTAGTTGATTACTGGAATTACTATTATTATTAAGAATATGAGATATTTCTGCTAATAAATCTGTAGCTGATTGATATCTATCTTTAACTAAATCTTTAACTAATTTATCTAATACTTTCCCAAGATTATAACTGATTTTTCTGCCTTGTTGAATGAGATGCGATCGCCAAATTAATTCTCCACTAAATGGGTCAAAAAGTTCGTTAGGTGGTACTTGAGTCAGTAAATGAATACAAGTGATACCTAAACTATAAAGGTCACTAGCTGGATAAGCTTTTCCACCCCGTATTTGTTCTATTGGCGCGTATCCTAATGTGCCAGTAATAGTACCCATTTTATATGGTTCTGTCGGGCTATTTAACTTAGCAACGCCAAAATCTATTAAAACTAATTGATGTTTTTTATTTGCTCCTTTTTCCTGTGATTTTATCCTATTCAATCTTAATATATTTTCTGGTTTTATATCTCTATGTATTATCTTTTTTTCGTGAACAAACTGGAGTAATGGTAATAAATCTAATAATATTTCCCAAATTTTTTCCTCACTAAATGCACCTTGTTCTAACAATTCCTCTTGAAGAGTTTTTCCCCTAATTAATTGTTCTACTATATAAAGATTTTGATCTTGTTCAAAATAGGCATATAACGTTGGAATTTGCGGATGTTCACCTAATTTTAATAGTTGTTCAGCCTCTCTTTTAAACAATTCTGATGCTTTATTAATAGAGATTAAACTCTGATTTTGTGGCAAAAATTGTTTAACCACACAGAGCATATTAAATTTATCTAAATCTTTCGCCAATAAAGTTCTGCCAAAGCTCCCCTTTCCAATAGGTTTAATTACTTGATAATGTCCTCGCAGTAACAATTTTGAACCGCAAGTTTGACAAAATTCAACATTATTGGAATTTTCAGGATGTTGGCAATCCAAGTTGAGGCAATAGTTCATAGGAACAAATTAGTAATTTAAAATATTTAATCAGAATTTATAATTTTACTTCCCAGACTCATTGTGTACTCTTAAAAATCTTCAATAAACATCTAATCAATACTATGGTATCTATGATTCACTCTAATTCACAGAAAATATCAGAAATTAAATAAAGTTTTAATGATTATGAGTCAAGTCAGTATTGACTGTAACAAAATAAATATGATATAAAAAAAATTAATAATTTAACTGAGTTTGATGATGGAAAATACTGGTTTGCTTGACTTATTAATTGGTGGTGTAGCGCTCGCAATTTTAGTAGGTGGATTAATATTATTATTCAAAGGTATTTCTGGAATGCCAAAGTAATATTTTCTAGTTTTTCCTGAATAATTATTTATCTAGAAGTTGAGATAATTTCTAGTTAAATACTTATATAGCAATCCTAAATAGGTTGTGATCAATTAAAAAGTAAATAAAAAACCTGAAACTCTTACTTTTTCCCTGTTCCCCGTTTCCTGTTCCCTAAAACCCAGTAGGATTTTTACCACGAATAAAATAGGATTCCTATATCCATAGTAAATGTATTTAATGCTTTAAAAAAAAGCTGAATGCTGACTGCTCATAGCTGAATGCTAACTATAGCAATTTTATCTGAATTGTGAAATGTTATAAGCTTTAAGGTGACAGACTACATCGAAGCAAATTTTTTATACAATTCCCATTCTTAAATATCTTCTTTGATAGACATTTTTTGATAACTCAACAGTATACATTTACCATTGTCTCTTACTTGAGGAAATTTACTTTTTCAACTTATTCTTTCTCAAAGTTTTTTCGTTTCAGTATTTAATTCTCTAATAAATATCATCTAAATCACCATTTTTCTTCCTTTGATCTAAGAAGATAGCAATCCGCACATAGGTTGTGATCAATTAAAAAGTAAATAAAAAAGTTGAAACTCCCACCAATTCCTTGTTCCCTATTCCTTATTCCCTAAAAAGTAGTAAGATTTTTGCCACGAATAAAATAGGATTGCTATATATTTTTATTAAGAAAATAGCCAATTAATTTTGTGTACCTGCTTATCTATTCCTGATACCATTATTTTACTATTCCCACCTCCTTATTCTCCCGAATTTAATCCGATTGAAAGACTATGGAAAGAGGTGAAAAAATTCTTAAAAAATCGAGTTTTTGATTCCTTGGACTTCTGACAAAGAGTCATGAGAAATATATTGGCTGCATTTAGTCAAAAAGACATTGCTTCTTGTACAGGATATGATTTTATTCTTCAAGGGTTATGTGTAGTCCAACTTGAGGAAATTGGTATTATGGCCTTGATTTATACAGCCTATCAACACCGTTTGTCAACCTTCTAACTTCTAAACTTCTTACCCCAAAATAATAAAGAGTCCCTAATTGCTTTCCAGTCGATCAACAAAATATGATCATTGTGACTGAGGGACTCTACTAATTTAATATACATTGTGCTACCAGAGAGAAGAACACCATAAGCAATGTAATTATTATTATTACTCTACTGATAATACTTGTCAATATATTTCTTGAAATTAATGCAAATAATATGTATTAACTATGCTTATTAGCAAGCTGAAAAAGTCGGCCTAGTAAAATTTTGTTATTTATTAAGGTTTTGCTGAAGCTCTGTTGCAAAAATTAATGATAAAGAATGTCAAAATATCCTTGACAAACTCAGAAATTTATTGAATATTAGTTGCAATAAGTATGTAAGATACTTTGAGGTTAAAAGGCCAAAAATGGGCATAGTTGTGATTACGACTCAATATTTTGCTCAAAAATCAAAAACTCTTGATTTGTGGACTTGCAATGGACTTTGAAACCTGAAGACAAAAAAATGACCACTAGAAATTAGTGGCCAACGCTATGTATTTTGATTAAGAGTATGATACCACAATTAACGACCAAAAAAAAATTTTCCACTAATTTCCCAAATACAGAATAGGACTGAGCATCAAGTCGATGCTGAGATCGATTAGCGATCGCATTATAGAATCAGCTCACGATTAAAAATTACAGAAAATTAGAATCTATGTGGAGCTAGTTTTATCTCAAAAACTGCCATAGATGTTGACTTTTGTGTAGAAAATATTGCTCATAGTAGGGATATTTTTTAATTAAATTGTCATCTAATTTTCAGTGATTAACAATAGATGATTTTCGCTAAATTATTAATATTAGATAGCTAATATTTTCGGTATTTACTCACTATAAATTAGTAGTAAATAATAGCTATAAAGCTATCGTTGTTTCCAATTGCTAAGGTCTTAGCAATTGTATATTCTATTGAGTATTATTATATTAATAATTTATTAATTACTTTTCTATACTTTTTGAAGAAAGTAATTAATCATACAGTTTTTCTGATGTTATTCAATAATTATGTTGAATATAAACAGTTACTAATTGTTCTATAAAAATTAGTTTTTACTGTTTATAAAAACTATTGACCATAATTCAAAGAGGCAAAACTTCATGCAAACTTATGGTAGTCCAGAAGTTAAATACGATTGGTGGGCTGGAAATGCTCGCTTCTCTAAACTATCTGGTTTATTCATATCTGCTCATGCAGGTCAAGCAGCCCTAATTACTTTTTGGGCAGGAGCATTTACTCTGTTTGAAATATCTCGATATTCCCCCGATTTACCCATGGGAGAACAGGGTTTAATCTTGCTCCCCCACCTAGCAACTTTAGGTTTAGGTATTGGAAAAGGTGGAATAGTTGTAGATACTTATCCATATTTTGTGGTTGGTGTTGTACATCTAATTTCATCAGCAGTATTAGGTGCAGGAGCGCTTTTTCACACCTTTAAAGCTCCAGAAAATTTAAGTGATGCAACAGGTGGAGCCAAGAATTTTCACTTTGAATGGGATGACCCTAAAAAACTCGGTATTATCTTAGGTCATCACCTACTTTTCTTAGGATTTGGTGCTTTATTATTAGTAGCCAAAGCTATGTATTTTGGTGGGCTTTATGATGCGACAACTGAAACAGTTCGTGTAGTAACAAATCCCACTCTCGATCCCTTAGTAATATATGGATATCAAACTCATTTTGCCACTGTTAATAGTTTAGAAGACTTAGTTGGAGGTCACATTTATGTGGGATTTCTGCTAGTTTTAGGTGGCATTTGGCACATTATCAAGGAACCTCTTCCTTGGGCAAAACGGGTCTTAATATTCTCTGGTGAAGCAATTCTTTCTTACTCTCTAGGTGGAATAGCTTTAGCAGGATTTGTGGCAGCTTATTTCTGTGCTGTTAATACTTTGGCTTATCCTGTAGAGTTTTATGGTCCAGTTTTGGATATTAAGCTGGGAATTACTCCTTATTTTGCAGACAGTGTAGAGTTGCCTTTAGGCGCTCATACTGCTCGTTGTTGGTTGGCAAATGCTCATTTCTTCTTAGGATTCTTCTTCTTACAAGGTCATCTCTGGCACGCTCTGCGAGCTATGGGTTTTGACTTTAAGCGTGTGGAAAATGCTTTAAATAGTGTAGGAGAATAATCTTAATTTGATAAGTGTTTGAGAGTTGGAATTTTTAAGTTTGGTTGAGATACCAACTCTCAAACTATACTCTGGAAGGCTAATAGAACCCAGTGTGGGGAGTGTAGGGAGATGGGGGGATGGGGAGATGGAGGCTGGCTATTCTACTTTTTTCCCTAATTTTATTTCTCAATCTCCTGACTTCCCCTCCTGGGAGGGGTTAGGGGTGGGTTGACTCCTGACTCCTTTGATCAAAATTCTCATCTTTGCGGAGATACCAAATGGCTTCTATAGTAGGTAGTTTTTGGGTAATCTCCCTGCAAGTAATTTGGTAAATGAAAAATTGGGCGTTGGTGAATCAAGCGATGTTATCAGAAACCTGGTTTGTTAAGAATAGATATTAGTAGAGGCATTTAATACAAACTCGGTTTCTACACTTTGAAGAATCATAGCCAAAACCACCAACGCCAAAAGGGGTAAGGACGCTGAGATGGGGGCAAAACAGACAATTGAGTTTTTTTTGCCTACTTATTGAAAAATATTATCATTTTTTATGGTATCAATAAATGTAGCTCAGAGAGAATTAGTTAGGACAGAAACTGATTATACAGTAGTTTCCGCGCGTTATGAGGTACACCCCGGAACCAGCAAGATGCTCACACTGGAATATTTTCACCATTTACCTTGTACCTCATTTTCCCGAAATCTGCTGTAAATCAGACGAAAGCAGAAATATTTTTCTAACTGTTCCCTGTTCCCTGCTATAAATTTTCAGCGCAGCAGTTAGATATCACTTCAGACAAAAATCAAAATTTAAGAATAACTATTTTTTACCAAATAGTCTTTAAGAGGAAATAGAAAAATGACAGGTTCAAAAAAACTAGCTTCATGGAAAATAGAACGATCTAAAAACGACTGCGATCGCAGATATTTCTTCAAATATTTAGAAGCAGAAAATAGTTGTCAAAATCAAACAACAACTACCAACAAAAATATGAAACAACTACAAAATGATTGGTCTGGTTATTGTGATGAATTAGAACCATACTAAGTTCTAATTCAAGGGTTTGAAAATTTATCAAACCAATATCTAACTATAAGACAAAAAAACTACTAATACGGAGAAAAAAATGTCAAAAATTGCTCTTTTTGTCGGCAGCACAACAGGTAAAACTGAAGAAGCTGCAGAAATTATTCAGAAAGAATTTGGTGGTAACGGAGTAGTTACTATTTATAATATGACTGATGCACAAACTGATGATTTTAATAGTTATCAAAATTTAATTATTGCCAGTCCTACCTGGAATATTGGTGAACTACAAAGTGACTGGGAAGGTTTCTTTGATGAACTAGATAATATTGATTTCAAGGGCAAAAAAGTAGCCTATTTTGGTACAGGAGACCAAATAGGATATGCTGATAATTTTCAGGATGCTATGGGTATTTTAGAGGAAAAAATATCTAGTTTAGGAGGTACTACTGTTGGGCATTGGTCTACAGATGGTTATGATTTTACCGAATCTAAAGCAGTCAAAAATGGCAAGTTTGTAGGTTTAGCTCTAGATGATGATAATCAAGCTGAATTAACAGAAGAAAGAATCAAAAAATGGGTTGCCCAACTCAAAACAGATTTTGGAGTTTAGTCTGATTTAATTAGCAAAGTTCTCATATTTAACGACAGTTGATTAACTCAGAGAAATTCCTTTAAATTTCCAAATGTATAAGAGAAGGAAGCTGTCTGAAAAAACGGAAAGTAATATTTGAGCAATATAGCAGATTTCACTAAGCGTGAGGTACACCTACGCGAGCAAGATGCTCGCACTGATAAAATTTAATTATCAATATCTGTACCTCACGCTTCTTGGGAAATGCTATATCTAGTTGAGACTAAAAAAAATCTACTATAAAACCTCAATATATACTTCTAATTTCAGATATAGCAGATTTAACTAAGCGTGAGGTACACCTACGCGAGCAAGATGCTCGTACTGATAAAATTTAATTATCAATATCTGTACCTCACGCTTCTTGGGAAATGCTATACTTCCTTCTCCAAAAAATTATCATTATCATCTACTCAAAGGTACTATTTATTAGTATCCTAACAACTTAGGAGAATTAAAGAGCAATGTCTAAAATTCCAGATGTATTATGGTTAAGCACTAGCCCTAGTCTACAAGTTTTTAATCAGCGAGTAATTCGTTACTTATCCAGAAAAGTTTTAATTGCAGAATGGGATTATTTGCAAACTCCCGACGATCCTTGCACTCTAGATATAGCCGTCACTTTACTCCATGATTATCTCAAATCTATCAATAAACCTATTCACCTTATTGGTCATAGTACAAGTGGATTAGTAGGATTAATATATGCTCGTAAATATCCTGAAAGAGTCAAATCTTTAACCTTACTATCTGTAGGTTTTCATCCCACAGTTGATTGGCAAGCACATTATTATGTACATCGTCATCTTTTACCTTGTAGTCGGGAAATAATGTTGGCTAATATGGTAAAAAGTTTATTTGGCGAACAAGATAGAAAAACTACTCAAAATTTAGTCAGGATATTGGAAAGAGATTTAGATTTATCTCCATCTCCTCATTCATTATTAAAACGCCAAAGTATGCTTCCAAGAAAAGTTCCTGTACCTTTAATGGTATGTGGAAGCAATGATGATATAATTGTCGATCCTAATTTAATTCAAGGATGGCAAGCATTTTTAAAACCAGAAGATCGGATTTGGGAATGCCCTGAAGGTCGCTATTTTTTCCATCATTTTTCACCTCTAAATGTAGCAGAAGCACTTCTAGAATTTTGGCAAGAAAATAGCCTAGTTTTATCAGATATTACTGCAGAAGCAATAGCAAGTTAATCTTCTATTACTGATATTTGCACATTACTTAATAGCAGTCATTATTGCTAATTATTTACTGATTTCCAGCAGAAAAATAGTGTATTATTTGAAGTTATTTTTAACTGCTAAACCCTATAACTAATATAGTTACTGATCGCTTCAGTTTTTAGCTAGTTATACTACTGTCTATAACTAGGAATTTTTCACCAAGTATTAATTCATTATTAGAGTTGAAATTATGATTGATTTGCTTACAGAAGAGATAATGCAAAGCCTAGCTCGTATCGTTTTTATGACTGGTATCCTATGTATAATTATTATAGCTTTGCGTCAGTTCTTTTTAACTTTTAAGTCAGGAATAAATTATGTTAAACGACTGCATCAAATTCCCTGTAGTCGCTGTACATTTTTTACAGGAGACTATCGTTTAAAGTGTACTGTACATCCTTACAGCGCTCTCACTGAAACAGCAATCAATTGTAGTGACTATGAAATAAATAATAATCTAGTAAAACCAGCTTTACAAGTCTGTCAAGTTAATTCGCAATATTCTAATTCCCAAGTTGCAAATACAACAACTCACAATTCATAAGATGTCAGGATAATAAGTGATAAAAAAATTGTTGTTTGTATTAGAGCTGCTAGCCCTACCTATCTGAGTAGGGGTTTGGTCTCCAAACCCCTACTCCAAACCCCTACAGAGGGTGAATTGTATCAATGAAATGCGGATTTGATCTGATATAGCGCTACGCATTCAGGTTAGGGCATTTCTAAATTCTAAAACCCTTTATTAGTCTACTATTCCCTATTCCCTATTCCCTATTCCCTAGCGCTACGCGCTATAACTGATTGATTTTTGAGTAAATGGATGAATATCTGGACTAGAAATGAGTCAATATTTCCTAAAATAGCTTGTTTTCTCATTCCCTTAAGCTCATCTGTTATTGCCAGAGTATCATCATAACGTTTTTCCAGGATACTATTTCTTAAATCTATGAGTTCCTGTGTCATTTCAGTTATTAGTATTAATCTCTAAATTATAGGCATTTAACCAAAATCAGTTAACGTAATTTATATTTTAAATAATAAATTGTATCCATTCTATTCAGGAAATTTGCTAGTAACCCTACCAATTATTTGTTGCAAATTGACAAAACCAAAAGAACGACTATCACTACTTTCCTCTCTATTTTCTCCCACTAAAAAACAATCGCCATGTTGATCCACAAAGGCGACTCGTTTAATTATTTTTAACTCTAGATGATGAGGGTGTTCAGCTACAACCAAATCACCTATTTCCGGTAAACAATGGCGGTAAGCTTTTGTGTCTACAAGAACCTCATCCCCAGGTTTAAGTAGAGGAAACATAGAAAATCCTGTGACACAAAACCGTTGACGCAATCTTAACAACCAAAGTAATAACTCTTTATTGTTACTTACTTCTATCAACTTTTTGCCTACCACCCCAAACAAAAAAAATTAGCTAGCCTTAACCCAAGCTACATCACGTTCCTTAGTCGCCCAGAACATACCATGGATTTTTTCCACAGCAGCGAATAATTCAGTAGCGTGTTCCAAACTAACTTCCACTTTACAAGCAGAACACAACTTAGCAGCCTTCCAGAAAGTATCGTGGAGGTCTGGATACTTTTCTAAATGTACAGGCTTAAAATAGTCAGTCCAGAGAATCAACAATTCTTCCTTAGTTTTCTGAGCCTGCTCTTCCTTAATTGCAATATAGCGAGAAAGAGTATTAGCAGTCTTATGATCTCCAGCTTTTGGGTCAAGATCTAGGATTTTCTTAGTCATAGACAATACAGCTTCAGCATAAACACGAGCAGAAGCAGGGTCATAAACACCACAAGGGCCATCACAGTGAGCGCTAACCTCTGGTGCTGGGAACCACTTTCTAATCTGAGTAGCAATTCTGTTGAGCATAGTTTTCTAAGATATTCCTATATTTACCGAACCGAACAGTCACATTGTTAAAACAATATAAAGTTATGTTACTATGTGACAGTGGTTATACTGGAAAGATTTTCCATTAATCCCCACCTACCCCATTTTAAATCAAAAGTGTGGGTATTTGAGATTTTAAATTTTAGATTGCTTAATCCAGGTGAATTTATGCCATTTTCAATTGATACAGCTCGTAATATTTTCCCTAACACCCTAAGTGCTGATGCAGTCCCAGCAACTATTGCTCGCTTCAACCAACTAGGTGCAGAAGACCAACTAGCTCTCATTTGGTTCGCCTACCTAGAAATGGGTAAAACAATTACAGTTGCTGCTCCAGGAGCTGCCAATATGCAGCTTGCAGAACTAACAATGAATGAGATTAAGCAAATGAGTTTCCAGGAGCAAACCCAAGTAATGTGTGACCTGGCCAACCGTGCTGATACTCCAATTGCTCGTACTTATGCTACCTGGACTCCCAATATTAAGTTGGGTTTTTGGTATCAACTTGGAGAATGGATGAATCAGGGAATTGTTGCTCCTATTCCAGAGGGCTATCAGCTTTCTGCTAATGCTAAAGCAGTATTAACAACTATTCAAGGGTTAGATTCTGGCCAACAAATTACAGTTTTACGAAATTCTGTAGTTAACATGGGTTTTGATGTGAAAAATTTGGGCAGCTATACTAGGATTTCTGAACCTGTTGTTGCTCCTAAAGATATGTCACAAAGAACTCAGGTAGTAATTCAAGGTGTTGATAACCCTACTGTCCTGAATTACATGAATAACTTAAATGCTAATGATTTTAATGCTTTGATTGAGTTATTCGCTCCTGATGGTGGACTTCAGCCTCCTTTCCGTAAACCAATTGTTGGTAAAGATGCTGTTTTACGCTTTTTCCAAGAAGAATGTCAAAACCTCAAGTTAATTCCAGACCAAGGAATTTCTGAACCTGCTGATGATGGTTATACTCAGATTAAAGTTACTGGTAAATGTCAAACTCCCTGGTTTGGAGCTGGTGTGGGTATGAATATTGCTTGGAGATTTTTACTTAATCCTGAAGGTAAAATTTTCTTTGTAGCGATCGACTTGTTGGCTTCTCCTAAAGAGTTATTAAATTTGGCCCGCTAAGAATAGATAGACAATAAGAACAGTCTTTGCAGCTAACTCTAGAACCCCTAACAGTATCTTTGCAAAAGTGAGGATTAGGAGACAGGAGACAGGAGACAGGAGACAGGAGACAGAATTTCGGTGAAATAGAATAGGGAAAAAAGTATAAAAATAGTCCCTTGCTTCATCATCTCCCCATCTTCCCATCCCCCCATCCTCCCATCTCTCCAGCTAATTTTATAGATCCCAAATGGGTTCTATAGATGAATTATTAAAAGTGTCCTATTTTGTAGGACACTTTTTTTTTGAAATATCAAGATTTATATGTTACAGTTAATAATCACATAAAAAATGATAATTACATAAAGTTTTTAAGTAGAAATGATGCAACTTACTGATACTAAGTGGTCTATAAGAGAACAAAAGATTGCTGAAGCAGCTCTAGAGAAAGCTAAAGAACGAGAAATTAATACTTTAGTCACAACGGTACGCCAACAAGCAATTGCAATCAAAGATTTCGATCAATTGTGGAATTTGCATGATTTTCTCAGCGCTAGAAGATATGATTTAGATGGAAAGTACGACTCTAGAAATGCTACTGTGATTTTTTCTCTGGCTAGTTTAGTTAAAGAGGGATGGCTAAAAATTACTGAGTTGGAAGGCTTGGATAAAGATAAGATTACAAAAGTATCTGCTATGACTAGAATGGTTTAAATCTAGAAATTCAGTTAAGGTAGGTTTTTTAATGATCTTTTCTGAGTATCGGTTGGACCTACCTTTCAATCTTAAGATTTGTTCAATAATTGATAATTGATAATTACCTCTCCCTCAAAGGAAGAGGATTGAATAAAAGGAAAGTTTTTTCTGGTTTCCCCTTGAAATGGAAGGCTTTATACCTGAATTATTTAATTATTAAATTATTTAATTATTAATTATTCGGTAATTATTAATCATTAATTATTGAAAAGAAATATTTTGTAAATATACTCTACGATCAAAATGAATACTCCCTAGAGATTCTAGGGAGTTATAGTTTATTGTGCAGTAATAATTAATTTACTAACATTTTTAACCATACTCAAGCATTTAAGAAATCTTATAGAAAAGAGGATGCCGTCATTTCATTTATCAGTTATTAGTTATTAGTTATCAGTACCTCTGGCTGTTTGCGTAGCATGACCTAGGAAACCCAAAGGCTTGAAATACTGAAGTTCATTTTTTTTCATCCCCTTAAAAGGGGAAGCTTGAGACCTTATTTTTTGGTCACACACCCTACTATTTCTATTCCCCCGCCTCCTCCAAAACCACATCCTCATAAAGCATCTCAATGGGAAAGCTAAAATCTACAGAAGTTAAGGTTACTTCATCACTTTCTCCATAATTACAAAGTTCCCAAACACCATTTTCGTTAGCTCGAAAACATTCTACCGCCATCTCTCGTGCGTCAATTAAAACGTATTCTTTTAAAGTAGAAATGTCGCGATAATTTTTAAACTTTTTCCCCCTGTCAAAAGCTTCGGTTCCTGGAGATAAAACCTCCACGACTAAGCAAGGATGATAAATAACTTTAGTGGCACGTCGGTCTCTTTCATCGCAAGTTACCATGACATCAGGATAATAAAAAGGTCCGTTTTCAGATAATCCCAGTTTGACATCTGCCATTAATACTTTACACCCTTTACCCCGCAGATGATTTTTTAAAGCCGCTGCCAAATTAAGACTAATGTCATTATGAGGAATAGTTCCCCCAGTCATGGCAAAGACTTGACCGTTCATATATTCATATTTAATCGGTTGTTTTTCCTCCCAGTCAAAGTATTCTTCGGGAGTCATTGGAGCTGGTTTGGGAACTGCTACCATTATTTTTCTCCTGGTAATTGAGGTTTCGATTTGATTTTAACATATTGGGGAACAGAGTTATATCGCTCTTGTTTTCTGCCAACATAGATCGAGGGATAGAACTCCGTTCCGCTGCGCGTTGGCGGAGCCTAGCGGCAGCTATATCGCTTCTTTCTCAAAACCTTTGACAATCTGGGCAGGAATAAGTAGACTATAAGGACTGTTTTATTATATTGTTTTGGCAGTTTTAATTAATGTCTAGACGGAATGATTTGCATTTGCCACTACGCCACACTTTAGAAAAAGATGGGTAGACTATTACTGACGATCCGTTCATCTTAGTGTTAGAAGAAACGGCATTAAGACCAGATTTAGGAGCTGAAAAGTTCTGTATGATATAATCACACCATTTTGAGATATGTTGCTTAAATTACGACAAAGTGCATAACAACTAACCGG
>JBFRWR010000048.1:0-12986 GCA_051439685.1 Trichodesmium sp. | reverse complement strand
AAATTCTTGGTCCGAGAATTAAAGCAGGTAATACCCAAGTAATTGCCTGATATCCATTGCTAAAAATCTCTAAGTTTCTCTCCCAGGCAATAATTTTATTGTAATTACTTAAAACTCTATTGAATATTTGCTTCAGATTATCCAACTCACGAATTGCACCTCTGTAAAAAGCTATAGATTCAGCATTTTCACGAACCCGCACTAAACCAAATCTAAAATTAGCTTCTCGTTTCAGTTGCTCTGCTTTCAGGGGAATTAAAATACTACCAAATCCAACTGTTGTTATTAACGTTCCCACACAAGCGTATACAATTAGTAAAATCACGAGGTTGTGAGAAATTGACCACAGAACAATTCCAAAAGCAAAGATGTTCAAAAAAGCTCTGCTAAAGTGCATAAACAAAACTAAAGCCATGTGGCAAAAATTTTCAATATCTTCAGAAATACGCTGATCCGGATTATCAATTTTTCCCGTCCAAGAACCTAGCTTATAAAACTTTTGATTTTTCATGTATTTTTGTAGATAATAATTCGTTAGCCAACCTCTCCAAAACCAACGAACTTTATCCTCTAAATAGTGACTATAAGCTTGAATTAGCATATATATCAAAACAGCTCCAAGATACATCAGAACAGCCAGCCAAAATCTGCCCGAATCCTGATTTGCTAATGCCGAGATAAATTCTCCTCTTTGTGAATTTTGTAGAACATTCATTTGGGTATTGAGGATTAATAAAAAGATGAGAAATAGCAGTAACCCAATGGCTTTCCATTTTTCTTCCGACTCCCACCAATAAGATTTTGCCACTGCCCAAAAACGTTTGAATCCACTAAAATTCAGGTTGATTTTTTTCATTGTTTTGATTTTTTTCTGACTTCTAATTATCCAATTTTATTCGATAAGACAATCAATCCTTGTAAATATTTTATTCTTATGAATATTGGCGAGCAGGATGCTCGCACTATTTATTTTCCAACTACAACCTAAATTTTAAAGTTACAATTTGCTTCTCCTTCATCAGAATAGGGATTAAAAATAATTTATTTATCATAAATAAACCCTATTTTATGAAGAGGATAATGGAGTTACTGATAACTGATAACTGAAATGACATATTCTAACTATTCAACCTCACAACTGTATCATAATCATTCTGCGCTCTATTTTCATAATTATTCCTTGCTTCTGACTCTTTATCTCCATAGAAAAAATTCAAAAGTGCAAACCTTAAACCAGATGTGACCGGAGTAGCTTCATGCATCAAAGAAGAAGAAAAAATTACCGCACTACCAGTATCAGGTTTATAGAAATGAGGTCCGTATTCTGGAAACCTTAAAAACCCTCCCTCATATTCCCCGACATTCAAATTTAATGTCATTGCAAATATTCGATGGAGTGTACCCGGTGTAGTATTATCTCGGTGTGCATTAAAAAAGCCACCAAGACTTCCATCATAACAAGCTATTCTATACCTTTCTTGTCTAGTAACATTAAAATTAAAAGCCTTTTTAATCTCTGGAAATACCCTTGACCTCATAATTTTATTTAAACTAGCAATAATTTCCTCATCTTTGACAAAATGATCTCTTCTAATCTTATGAGTCCGATCAATATATCCCACAGTTTTGTCGCCTTTTTTACGCATAAAACCTGATTCATCATTACCTTTTGTTTCCCAAATATCAATCAAATAATTACAATATTCTAGAGAAAAGACATTAGGAATTAACAATACGGGAGCCTGCACCTGAATATGACGCGGTTCCTCTTTAGGTAGTATATTTTTAACATCTTTTAATATGGCTTCAATACTACTTGATAAATACTTGAGAGGATAAATATTAACTATTCTTTGGTTAGGGTCGAACAAGAAAGCTATCCGTCTATATTGGATTGTTTCCTGGTCATTGTCTCCCGAAAAACAAACACCATATTTACGACTAATTTTATTCTCAGAATCTGACAGTAATGGGAAAGGAATATTATATTCTTCAGCAAATTTTTGATGAACTTTCGGTGAGTCAGAGCTAACTAAATAAACTTGTAAGTCAAATTTATTAAAAGTAGGCATTAAGTCTCGAAATGCACAAGCTATATCTTGACAAGCAGGAATTTCATCAGAAGCATAAAAAATTAGGATTGCTGGTTTACCAGCTTCGTCTCTGAAATAGAATAATTTCTCGGACTGGTCTGGCAAAGCAAAAGGAATGGCATGGTCTCCTAGACTTAAGGTTTTTGTGGATTTAATCATCTGACTAATTGTAATTTTATTTATAGCGCTACGCGCTAGGGAATAGGGAATAGGGAATAGGGAACAGCATACTATTAAAAGGTTCCAGAATTTAGGAATGTCAAACACCTTAATCCGTAATGCTATAACTATTGAACCTTTTCTAAAAATTAGATACAAAATATGTATATGTATAACTATTCACAGAATATTTATCAAATAATTTATACACTAAATTCTCAAAAAAATGTAGCAATATCAAATAATTTGTTACAAATCCCGATTAATTTTTATTCTTTTGTATTAGTGAGAAAAATTATGGCAATTTCATTTTATAGCACTCTGAGCAGATACGGCTGTTTTTCTAATTGTTCTGCACACGGTTTTGAGTTAGATGGTTGTTGGTGGGCAACCAGCGAACATTATTTTCAAGCCCAAAAATTTCCTGATACTCCTGATGTTGAGGAAATTCGTTTAGCAGCAACCCCTGGAGAAGCAGCAAATCTGGGGAACGATCGCGACAGACCATTACGTTCAGACTGGGAAGAGGTCAAATATCAAATTATGCGCACAGCAATATTCCATAAATTTGCTGCTAATTCTGAAATTCAGGAAATATTACTGTCTACTGGGGATGAGGAAATAGTTTATAAATCTCCCGTAGATTTATATTGGGGTCAGAGAAAAGACGGCAGTGGAGAAAATAAATTAGGCAAAATTTTAATGGAAGTGCGAGATATGTTGAGAAAGAAATGTTAATATCAAATCCGTTGGCTTCTGAGTCATATACCGCTTCGTCAGTCATGGTCAAAACTCACCGTCTGTAGGGGTTTGGTCGCCAAACCCCTACAGACGCTGAATTGTATCTATGAAATGCGGATTTGATATAAGTCCCGTAAATATTTTTTGCTTGTTCCCTATCCTACTCCCTCTAAAAAAAATTAGAGACGCGATCGCTCACGTCTCTAAAATTCATATTTATTCTGACTCCCTATTCCCTATTCCCTAATTATTGTGTGAAACGGAAGCCTCTTCTACATAATTACTATTATTTGCACTCTGATTCTTATCAGAATAATTGTGATTATGAGACTTCTTTGGACCGCGCTTCTTTAACTTTGGCTTAGGTGTGTTGCACTCAAATAGGTCTTCCTCCTGAGCATAATCAGGTCCCATCCAATTAGGACGAGTTTCATCATAAGCTATCTGTAAAGCTGCGGCAGCGATCGCATGGGGGTCATATTCTTCACCTAATTGAGCAATTAACGGTAAGAAAGAAGCCATCCGCTCACCACTAAGAGCATCTCGTACCTTATCTTGTAATTTCTCTAATTGCCGTGCTTCAATTTGAGACCGCTTAGGAATTGAACGAATGTCTAAATGTTGACGTAAATGACGTTCAATTAACCGTAACTTACGTTTATCTACAGGATGAATCAAGGAAATTGCTGTTCCTTCCCGACCTGCACGACCAGTACGACCAATACGGTGAACATAACTATCTAAGCTATCTGGCAAATCGTAGTTAATTACATGGGTTAAATGATCTACATCTAAACCACGAGCTGCGATATCAGTTGCCACAACCCAACGTACTTGTTGATTACGGAAGCGGGTTAATAACCTTTCCCGTTGGGATTGGTTCAAGTTACCGTGATATTCGTCAACGCTATGACCCGCTGATTGTAATTGGTTTGTCAGCTCTGCAGCAGCTTGCCTTGTGCGCACGAATATCAAGGCTGCTTCTGGGTCTTCTAGTTCTAGAATTGGTTGTAGAGCTTTTCCTTTTGATAAACCACGAGGCACCATGTAAGCGATTTGTGAAATTCGCTTTGGAGTAGTTTTTTGTTGAGCTACCTTGATGTTTACTGGTGACTGTAAATACTTATTCACCAGTTTCCGCATTGAGTGATCCATAGTAGCGGAAAAGAAAGCTGTTTGATGTTCATGTGGTGCTGCATCCAGAATTTTTTCCACATCCTGAATAAAACCCATACTTAACATCTCGTCTGCTTCGTCTAAAACCATCATTTTTAAATGATCTAGTTTTAAACTATTTCGATTGAGCATATCAATAACTCTTCCTGGTGTTCCGACTACAATATGAACACCTTTTTGCAAACGCTGACTCTGACGTTCAATAGACTGACCGCCATAAACAGTTAGCACAAATAATCGCCGTTTAACCGGACTTCTGCTGTTGACACCAGTAAATTGACGAATTGCTTCTGTAACTTGCAACGCCAATTCACGGGTAGGAGTTAAAATCAATGCTTGGACTGCGTTTATATTCAGATCAATCCGCTCCAAGATGGGTAAGGAGAAGGCTGCTGTTTTACCTGTTCCTGTTTGGGCTTGACCTACAATGTCGCTTCCTGACAGCAAGTGTGGTATTGCTTGGGTTTGAATTGGAGTAGGTTCAGTAAAACCAATTGTTTCTAGATGATTTGCACGCTCTTCTGAAATACCTAAATTTGCAAACGATAAATCCATTAATTCTCCTATGTAAATAGTTTACATTTGGTTCTTTTGTCACCCAACTTGGAGGCGGATTTATGGTCAACCATAGCTGCTCATAAGCCCTTGCTAGCTATAAAATATCAGCGAATTTACTGTAGTTATAACTAGCTATTGGTAGGGCAGTATGCCTTTGCCACTCACAATTTCTACTCAACTGATAGCACTAGAGTTAGCTGCTAAAATTTGAGTGTTGTCTGTGTGTTATCAACGGTTACATTTTAACCTGAATAGATAACGACAGAATAAAGGCCAAATGCCCTGTTCCTTTTCTCCCTAGTTGGGTAGATTAAGACAGGTTGGAGCCTTTGTTTAAGAGTAATAAGCTGTAGGTGCATCTAAAATAAATTGCTTATTGTATTGGATGAATGAAATACTAAATAACTTCCTTCATTTCTTAGCCTAGTGGTGTCCCCACCCTTAAGCATTATTTTCAACAAGCAGTTTTAGATAATCTACAGTTTACTCTCAATGGCCCCTCTCAAACTTCATAATCATTAACATAATAACAAATGTCTTAACATTTGCTCTAATTTCTTAGACATTTTGATCGATTATGATTTTTTTTGATGAATATAAATTTTGTTTTGTATCATCCTATTGGTGTAAAAGACCAAAATTTTAGATAAATTTTGGATACTTGAATTTTTTATTCTATAGTGGAGTTTCAGCGATGAAAACTATACTTCACCCCTATATTATTGCCGATCGCCAAACCCGCTTCCTTTTACCAATAGATAATTCAGAATTGATGATTTCTCAAAGATAATTGATTTGATTTTTGATTATCGGAGATGTTTAATAATAAAAGAGTTTTTTAAACCTCTAATTTTCTATCTAAACTCTAAAGAGGCTTTAATTATCAATTATCCATTATCAATTATCCATTAATTAAATGGCCATATAAGTCATAAATATCTGCATCTGTAATAGTTACTGGCACAATAGAACCTAACCTGGCCTCTCCTTGAACATAAACCAGCCCATCGACTTCTGGAGAAAACCTGGCCGATCTACCAATTAAATTTCCTGTTTGCGGATTTTCTTGTTCAATCAGCACATCAACTACTTGCCCTACAGACTTCTGATTCTGTTGCCAGGATATTGGCTGCTGAACTTCCATTATTTTTTCCCTACGGGCCTCCATCACCGCTTGGGACAACTGATTAGGCAAACTATAGGCAGGGGTTCCTTCTTCTGGAGAAAAAGTAAATACTCCGACATGATCGAACTCGTGACGCTTGACAAATTCTACTAAATGTGTATGATGCTCTTCCGTTTCACCAGGGAAGCCCACTATAAAAGTTGTCCGCAACACGGCGTTGGGCATAGTTGCTTTAATTCTATGTATTATATCATCATTAACCTGACCTTGCCAAGGTCTATTCATGGCCCTGAGAATTTCTGGATGAGAATGTTGTAGGGGTAAGTCAAGGTAGGGTAAGACGTTGGGAGTTTCTTGGATGGCAGCCATGACTTGAGGGGTTAAACCAGTCGGATAGGCGTAGTGGATTCTGATCCAAGGTATATCAACTTTGCCCAGGGCACGGAGGAGTTCGGCCAGTTTTGGATGGCCATAAATATCTACTCCATAGTTAGTGCTTATTTGGGAAATAAGGATGATTTCTTGGACTCCCTGATCTGCGAGTTGTTGAGCTTCGGCGACAATTGACTCGATGGTACGCGATCGCTGGTTGCCTCGGAGATGAGGAATGATGCAGAAAGCGCAACGATAGTCACAACCTTCGGCAATACGCAGGTAAGCTACGCCTTCGGATGTTGTACGGTAACGGGGGGTAGTTTCGTCAGCGATGTAAGTTGGTTCGGGGGTGACTTCTTTGACGCGATCGCCTGTTTCTACCCGTTCCATGACATCTACTATTTTATGATAATCTCCTGTACCGACGAGTGCTACTGCTTCTGGTAATTCTGCTAGTAATTCTTCTTGGAAGTGTTGCGCCATGCAACCAGCTATAACTATTTTTTTATTGGCGGTTGCTAACTCAACTAAAGTCCGGACTGACTCTTCTCTTGCAGCTTGGATAAAACTGCAGGTGTTGACAACAACATAGTCTGCTAGTTCTTCGTTCGCATCTACTTGATAACCTGCTTGTACAAGTGAACCGATCATGTGTTCAGTATCAATGCGATTTTTTTCACATCCCAGGTGAGTAAATGCAATGGTAGGTTTTGTAGACATTTATAATTATGAGTTATGGATTTTTATAAGGAACAGCTTTTCAATATAGCATATTTATTAGACATTTCCGGGAAAGAGGGAGTAGGGAGTAGGGAGTAGGGGTGAATAATTAATGATTTATTCGTATGGGATTGATTTTATTTTTAATAATAGGAGATGTCTATTAGCGTGCATCTCAATTTTGCAGAAAGCCAAAAAAATATAGGTTTTAGGGAATAGGGAAAAAGTATTAAAACCAAAAATTCATAGTTTTTAGGGAACAGGGAATAGGGAATAGGAAAAAAGTATTTTTGTCTTTTTGTCAAAAATATTGTTAGCATTAAGCCATCAGTAAGTCTCCTTCGGAGGAACTGCGCAGGATTTCGCAGGAAATTATTAGATAATCAGGACTTACCCATAACCGCTATATCTATAGCAATCCTATTTTATTTGTGGCAAAAATCTTACTGATTTTTAGGGAACAGGGAACAGGGAACAGGGAACAGGTGGGAGTTTCAACTTTTTTATCTACTTTTTAATTTGTCGCAACCTATTTAGGATTGCTATAGTAGGGGCGGTTTCCTAACGGAATGCTCCGCAAAAGCGAACCGCCCCTACATATTGTGTATATTTTCATATTTTGCGTAACGTAAGTATTGATAATATTAAGATGCACCCATTTATTATGCTTGAGTTTTATTGGCAGTAATTAGAGTTTTTTTGCTAGAAACTGGGGGGATAATTGTTGGCTCCAGGATATTTTTTGGAGATTTTATAGATGAGATTTCTTGATGATCAATAATTTTATTTTTTAATGTTGTAAGTTGATTTTGGATTTCTGTAAGTTGCTGTTTTTTTTCGGCAATCATTTGTTTTTCTAAGAGTATTTGTTCTTGAGTTTCTTGTTGAATTTTTTCTTGTTGTTCGAGGAGGTTTTCATAAAGGAATATTGCCTGTTCAATTGCTTTACTTGCTACTTGAAATTGACTGTATAAAACTTCAGCAATATTTTCACAAATCCGATTAAATATTTGGTCAGAAGATTTCTGGAAATTTTGAAAACAGGCATCATAAACTTGCTGTTTAATCTTATTTTCGAGGTTATCACGGTCATTACTCATACCAAAAAATGAGCCAATTAAAGCTACGGCACCTCCAGTTAATAGTACAGGTAAAAATCCCACTCCAGTAAACATTAACAAAGCACTTGCTGTTAAACCACCTAATGTTAAATTTTCCCATAAACTATTTTTTTGATGATGCCGATCATTTCTGTCTAAATTACTTACTGAAGAAATATCAAGTCCATCAGCTTTGATACTTTCAATTGCCCAATCAAATTGCTCATTCAAGTTAGAATGTATTTGACAATCTACTGCCTGTAAATCCATTTTGATAACTTCTAGATTTTGGCAGACTTCTTGAGTTAAAATTTGCAAATTATTGACGATAATTTCTTTCACCTCTCTATTACTCCAGTTTTCTAATTCAGTTCCCAAAGAATTTGCAAATTCTTCTGCATAATCTTTAATAACTTTTTCTTTATCCCAGATTAGAGAATTTTCTGAAGACCATTTAATAGTTGTTGCCTCTAAGCGCTCGCCCAATCCTGGTACCCATTTATCCCAAGCTTCAGCAGCTTGTTTAATACTCTGATTTTTCAATTTTTCAGTAGTTGATAAAATTTTGATATCTCTTCCACTAGCTGACTCTATTTTTGCCAATATTTCTACTCTTGTTTCGACAGACAAATACACTTTACCATCTAAAACTTTTTCGGCTTGATCTAATGCTTTTATACCTTCAGAAATCAAAGCATTAATCTTAGTAAAAATTTGCTGAATTGCTACAGCACCCCGCTCAACAGTTAGAAACTTTTCTATCGACTGTGTGAAATCATTAAAGTAGGTCAAATATTCATTTGATTCACCTTCTAAAATTGCATCTAAAGTTGTTTGAGCAGAAATAAAATGTAAATGACTCTGAGCAGCAATAATCGGTTTTTCACCAAATACTAATTTTTCTAATCGCTGTCGAATTTGCTGCCGAATCTTTCTACTTTTGATTAAATCAATAAAATTTACTAATACAAATAAATTATCTGCTGGTAAATTAATTTGATGATTATTTAACTGTAGTTTGATGCTTTGAATTAACTCTCTTTCACCTTTAGTTAGTGGACGAGAAGCATTAGTTAAGAAAATCACTGCATCTGTATCTTCTAATATTTTTTTAGTCAGACTTTTACGGTCTGGATGTTCATTTAAACCAGGAGAGTCAACAATTTCTACTCCACTTTTACATAACTCTAAATCTGGATGTTCAAAAAATATTGATTGTATCTCAGAGTCAGCTAATTCTTGACTCAAATTTCCTAAAGCTGCTGTTTCGGAAATAGTAACTTTTGAGTGATATTCTTGCAAAGGAATTTCTGATTTTTTCCCATCTTTATAATGACAAACAACCCGTTTTTGTTCGCCATATTTTAAAACTGTAATTGTGCTACTACAAGGAATTTCTCTGACTGGTTGAATTTCCTCTCCAAATAAAGCATTTAATAAGGTTGATTTACCTTGACTAAATTCTCCAATCACGGCAATTCGGAATTTTTGGGATTGGATTTTTTCTAAGATTTTATCTACTTCAGAGATTAAAGTATGAGGCAGTAAATCTTGGTCTGTTGAAGCTGCAACTATTTGATAAGTTTTATGGCAAATATCCTCTAATTCTTGCCTATATTTTTGAAACTCTTTTAATCTTGGATAGACAATAGTTTGTTTTAATTTATTTGTTTGATTTTGTTTTTTCTGATAACTGGGTAAAAGTGAATTGAGCATTTCACTGGCAGCTTTCACAAAAATATTATCTAACTGATGGAAACGTGCTGGATTAAGTAAATATTTCAGCTCTTCGATAGATTCTTTATCAATATTTTCTTGATCAATAAATCCTGCTGCTAAAACTTGTAGACGTTGGCTCTTAATACCTAATTTATTCCCCACAACTTCTAAATATTTTTTCTCCCTTACATCCATATCTCCATCCGCAGCAGACATTTCATAACCAAAGCTAATTAATAACAATTTTTCGGGAGTGGAAAGAGGATAAATTAATGTCAAGATAGTCTCAATTTTTTTGTAAAGCTGTTGCTTAGATACTCCATGAATCATTAATTTAGTTAATTCCAAGACATTGCCTTGAGGAGGGATAAATTTATGGATGGTTATCTTGAGTCTCGCTTTTTCTTCTTCTACTACTTTTCCATCTGCATAGATCACACCTATGAGTATTATTACTAGATTTGCTAAAAATAAGACTGGTGGCGTAATATCCTTTTTACTCAGTTTTTTTCCTGTAATTAGAGAGAGTAATTCTACTGATTCGGTGCTGATTTTGGTAATATCCATGGGTTTGTAGATGCGATAGTTTAGTGATGTTTTCTAATTATACTTAAGTAGAAGTTATGAGAAAGTAAAAAAATGTACAATCAATGTCAAGGATGATAAAAATCTTAATTTCTCGATAAAAAACTATACTAAATGACTTATTATCAGAGACAAATTAACAAAAAAGTTAGGGATATCAATAATTATAAGTAGCTTTTCTCAGAGAAGAAAATATGAAGATAGCTGGAATTAAGTTGGAGACAAGGTATATTAGACTAACTATATTATTTCGAGTTTAAAAGTTATATAGTAATCCTATTTAAGTTGTAATATTTTGTTGGTAGGGGTTTGGTCTCCAAACCCAAGTAAAAATGCTATTGCTAATTCTGCTAATTTTTAGGTAGTAAAAGTCGGAGCGATCGCTCACTTTTAAAATCTGATTTTCGAGAATTTGTTGAGCTGATAGATTCTTTCTCTTATGTTATACTTGGATGTTAAATAACAATACTCAAGGCTCACTAATTTTTCAACACCGCTTATGGTTACTGAAAATTAATAATTAATAATTATTAGTTAAATAATTCAGCTTGATTAGCCTCCCCTTTCAAGGGAAAAAAAGTGCTAGGATATTTCCTAATACATATTCCGTTAGGGTTTTAACCAGAAGTAATTATCCATTACAAATTATCAATTAATGAAAGATATATCCTCGAAAATTCAAAGCATTATCGACAAACGTCAACCTCTAGCTAAGAGAGTTGAAAAAGTAGAGACTCATTTGACTTCTCTACAGCAATATATTCAACGACTAATTAGAGAGCGGAATAATTTTCTTCCTCAGCTTAATGATTCTCAAACATCGGAAATTTTGCAAGGAATTAATTTCTCTCAAATAGAGCAAGAGATAACAACGAATTTAACGACAATTAGTAAACTAAAAGCACGGTTTTCTCGGCAAACTTTAAATATTGGTGTAGTTGGTAAACCAAGACAAGGCAAAAGCAAATTTTTACAGACTTTAACAGGATTAACTCGTAATGAAATTCCTGATGGTAGCGGACAACATTGTACCGGAGTTATGAGTATTATCTATCATCAATTACAAGCAAAATCAACTACAGGAAAAGTATATCCTCACTCTCCACAAAGTTTACTAGAAGAAGTGATTAAACTTTACTATGAAGACTTATCATTAGGAACAATATCAGAAAATTTTGACGATTTTATTAAGAGAGGTTTACCTCCATTACCCACCGACAAGTCTAATAAAGTAGACCAAGCAAAATATGAATATTTGAAGCGGTATAAACAATATTACCCTCAATACAAAGGTTTGTTCAATCTGAAACCAATTTTTCCTATTACCCAAGAAAAAATTAGAGAATATGTTGCCCAAGATGATGTTAATGGCAAACAAGTTTATTACAATTATTTAGCTGTCAAAAAAGTAGAAATTGAATCTCAGTTTCCCCACTCAGATATTGGTCAAATAGCAGTAGTAGATTTGCCAGGTTTAGGGGATACAGGGGTAGGAGATGTAGAGCGAATGATTAAAGTTTTGAGTGAAGATGTAGACTTTGCTTTATTTATGCGAAAACCTAATCCCGGAGGAGATTATTGGGATAAAGATTCTGATGTAGGTTTGTATGATAAAGCGCAAAAAGGAATACCTACAATTCCTTTATCAAGATGGTCATTTTTAATTCTTAATAAGACGGCTCCTAACTCGGATCAAGGGGATAATTCCAAAAATTGTCAGGGTTTTTTAGATGAACTTCCTAATACAAGGATGGAGTTTGCTAACTGTATTATTGCTGACTGTGCTAATAAAAAAGAAACGGCGAATGTGTTAGAAAAAATCTTGGAGCATTTGACGGAAAATATTACTGAGTTAGACCATAAATATGCTTTAACTTTTGAAAATAAGTTGACTAAGTTAAGTAAAGATTTGCAAGCTGAATTAGAAAAAGCCAGTTCTGCTTTACAACAATATGCTGGAGATAAAAGACTTTTTAGGAATTCGTTTAAGCAATTTTGGGAGAAATTAACTAATACTTTACAGCCATATTTGGAAACTATTGAGTTGGCAAGCGATAAAACAGATGAAACTTTCCAAAAAGAAGTAAATGAAGTTCTAGAAAATTGCCAAAAATTGCCATCTATTCCTAAGTCTGTAGAGCAAATCAAAAAAGATAGCAACATATCTGGTTCATATACGGAAGCTTACAGTCGTTATCTACATATTATCAGAACAGATTTATCCAAACAATTCTTATTTCTAGATGGAAAAATTCAAGATTCTTTAGATACGGTTAAATCACAAATAGGTTGGTTATTAACTGATGAAGTGCAACTAGGAGGATTAACTGATGTGCGAGAAATTGACTTTCTAAAATGGATGGCAGAACATATTCCAGGGGATTTAGAAAATCTGAAGTTAGGGTTTGAAACTATCTCCGCTTTTAACGTATCTTATGCAGGTATTATTCAGCGTCAAGTCAGACAGCATATTAATCAACTTAACCCTGATAAAAAACCTCTGAGTTTAACTCCTGATTGGGAAATGTTGTGGTCGGAATTGGAAGAAATTTTAAATCCTGAGAAATTTGATATTAATAAAATGCGAGCTAAACCTCCCACTATAGAGCAAATAAAAAATTGGTGGAAAAAACA
>JBFRWR010000047.1:0-10456 GCA_051439685.1 Trichodesmium sp. | reverse complement strand
ATATTTTCCTGATAATCTGACTCCAGAGAAAGGTCATAGTGTAGGAGCCAGACAGTATAAATACCTACCAAGCTACTAATTTTTATACTACTTTTAATGTTACAAATTGACGTGCGGAAGGTGAGTTATAAATATCGCCATAATTATTATAGGCTATGTATAGTGTTTTTATTATTAGATGCTATACATAGCTTATTTTTGTAATATCGCGCTAAATCCCTACTGCGAACAATAACTTTTTTATAACTAATTATTGCTCTGCTGATTAAATCCAAAAGTATTTGCAGATAAAGGTATTGGCCTTTTTTGGGGTAGAAAAAATTGCCTGGTTTTCAGCTTTTCAGCCTCAAAAAGTTAGTATTTTAGGCAAGAGTTAGGCTGAAAAATCAAGGGACAATTCTTACTCCTATCTCCTCTAAATTCCCTTTTCTCCTGTCTCCTGTCTCCTGTCTTCTGTCTCCTACCCTCACCCATAAGACTTTTTCAGCAACCCGTAATTATCCTGCTAATTAATATTAACAGTTTATTATACTTTTAGTCAAATTTTTACACTAAATCAGCTATAACTTTTATTTGATATATCTTTGAGTTTTTGGACTTTTGTTAGACGATCAAATCTCAAAGATTTTAATTTTTAATAACTTGGCATTTGAAGGCCATATATATCTGTGTTAATTAAGCATATGCAATAAACGCATTAATTAAATACACTAAATTCATAATACTTAATATTTTGTCATATAAGCTACGAATTATTTATGTTGGTTACTTTAAAGTAATCACCAACAAATAAATAAAAACAAAAGTAATTGATAGATATGGTCAAAAAAATACAATTAATTAAAACATTTTTTTTCTACTATTATTGTCATTTCAGTTAGCCTCCTACCGAGGATATAAACTATCAGTTTGCTACACATAGGAAAAAGTTTCCTAAGTAAAATAAATTATCAAAAAAAACAAGAGACATTAACATTATTTTCTGTATAAAAATAATAATCTAATAGGGAAAAAATAGATGACGGGCACTATAGAACGCCAAAAAAACCTAAATAAATTTGAGAAATTGAAAGCAGAAAAAGATGGTCTATCAGTAAAAAATGAATTAGAACATTTTGCGAAAATAGGTTGGGAAAAAATCGACGAAACAGATCGCAACCACAGACTCAAATGGTTAGGTATATTCTTTCGACCCGTAACTCCAGGAAAATTTATGTTGAGGATGCGGATGCCAAATGGAATGCTGAACAGTAAACAAATGCGAGTCCTAGCAGAAGTAGTCCAACGCTACGGCGAAGACGGTAACGCCGATATTACCACTAGACAAAATCTACAACTGCGAGGTATTAGAATTGAAGACATTCCCGACATTTTTAATAGATTTGAACGAGTAGGTTTAACCAGTATTCAGTCGGGGATGGATAACGTGCGTAATATCACTGGTTCCCCAGTTGCTGGCATTGATGCGGATGAACTTTACGACACCCGTAAATTAGTTAAGCAAGTGCAAGACATGATTACTGGCAACAGCAAAGGTAACTCTGAATTTACTAATTTACCAAGAAAATTCAATATAGCGATCGCCGGATGTCGTGATAATTCTGTCCATGCAGAAATAAATGATATTGCCTTTATTCCAGCCTACAAAAACGATAAATTTGGCTTTAATGTTCTAGTCGGAGGGTTTTTCTCCGCCAAACGGTGTGAAGCTGCCATCCCCCTAAATGCTTGGGTAGAACCAAATCAAGTTGTTGCTCTTTGCCGAGCTATTTTAGAAGTTTACCGCGACAACGGACTGCGGGGAAATCGCCAAAAATCAAGGTTAATGTGGCTCATTGACGAGTGGGGACTTGCAAAATTCCGCTTAGAAGTTGAGCAACAAATGGGGCAAAACCTAGAAACAGAAGCTGTAAAAGACGAAATTATCTGGGAAAAACGCGACCACATCGGAATTTACAAACAAAAAGAACCAGCTGTAAACTATATTGGTCTAAATATTCCTGTTGGCAGACTCTATGCTCCTGATATGTTTGACTTAGCTCGTTTAGCAGAGGTTTATGGCAATGGGGAAATTCGTCTGACTGTTGAACAGAATGTGATCATTCCTAATATTCCTAACACTAGAGTTGAAGCATTCCTTAGCGAACCTATTCTCGAAAAGTTTTCTATTAACCCTCAACCATTGACTAGAGCTTTAGTTTCATGCACAGGGGCACAGTTTTGTAACTTTGCTCTAGTTGAAACCAAAAATCGCGCTTTGTCAATAGCAAAGGAACTAGAAAGCGAGTTATCAATAGCCAAACCAGTACGCATTCACTGGACTGGTTGCCCTAACTCCTGCGGACAACCCCAGGTTGCAGAAATTGGTTTGATGGGTACTAAAGCTCGCAAAGATGGAAAAATGGTTGAGGGTGTTGATTTGTACATGGGTGGAAAAGTTGGTAAAGAGGCTCAACTTGGCAGTTGTGTGCAAAAAGGTATTCCCTGTGAAGACCTCAAACCAATTTTACGGAATTTGTTAATTGAAAATTTTGGTGCTAAACCAAAGTGAAAGCAAATCTAAGCATTGACTCGAACAACTAAACTCAAAGCCTAGACTTAACTATTATCTACATACAGTAATTTAACAATAAGGAGAACCTGAACAATGTCTACTAATATAGTGAACGCTTCTGAAAATTCATCTGAAACTGCAAAATCTTTAGGTCTGAAAATTATCTCTGTTGTAGGACTAACATTATTTACTGGCTTTTATGTCAACAGTTGGCAGCGTTCTCTTGCAGAATATGATCAACAACAAACTGAGACTACTGTTACTACATCTCAAGTTGCTCCCATAGCTGATACTACTCAGACAGTCTCAGAAGAAACTGCACCAATAAAAACTGAGATGAGTATTGTTGTTCCTGAAACTGAGGCAGCACCAAAAATTACTGACTCCAATACTCTCGACAAATTAAATTCCATGCTTTACAATCAAATCAACCAAACTTGGAAACAATATCCTACTTTTTCTGAGAATTTGGTCTATCAAGTGACAATGACTTCAGCCGGAACCATTGCCAAATATGCACATATTAATCAAGCCGCTTCCGAATACATTGGAGAAACTCCTCTACCACAGTTGATTAATAACCAAGAAAATACTCAAAAATCAACAGCAGAATTTTTAGTGGTACTCACTCCCAGTGGTGTATTGCAAGTGAATCAATGGACTGCTAAGTAATATCAAATCCGTTTGCTTCTGAGCAATATACCGCTTCGTCATTCATGGTCAAAAATCTCTGTTGGTAGAGGTTTGGAGACCAAACCCCTACAGCATTTAATTCTATCGATGCTACCGGATTTGATATAATCGGGAACACGGAATAGGGTGGTGGTGCATTGTCATTATTTTTGTGACGAGGTAAAACAGTGGGAGCATCTTGCTCCCATATCAGCTATTCATTTTTCCTCTATACCATTACGCTAGCAGGACTACTCGATTTTTATAATTTACTCTAATTTAAAAAACAAAAGATGTTAAAAGAACTTTGGTCTTTTCACGGTCGTTACCGTATTCTTCATTTAACTTGGTTTGCTTTCTTTCTGTCATTTGTCGTTTGGTTTAACTTAGCACCATTAGCAACATCATTAAAAGCAGACTTTGGTTTAGAAACTTCTCAAATTAGAACTCTTGCTATCTGTAACGTTGCATTAACAGTACCCGCTCGTATTATCATCGGGATGTTATTGGATAAATATGGTCCGAGAATTACTTATTCAATTCTGCTGATGTATGCAGCTATTCCCTGTATTGGTTTTGCACTCGCCCAAAACTTCAGCCAGTTAGTTATCAGTCGTTTAGCATTAAGTATCGTCGGTGCTGGTTTTGTGATTGGTATCCGCATGGTAGCTGAATGGTTTCCCCCTAAAGAAATAGGTTTGGCAGAAGGTATTTATGGCGGTTGGGGTAACTTTGGTTCTGCTGGTGCTGCTTTTACTCTCCCTACCATAGCTGCTTGGTTAACTTTTGGTTCCGGTGATGTCTTGAACTGGCGGTTAGCGATCGCTCTGACAGGTATTATTGCTGCAGTTTATGGTGCGTTTTATTTCTTTAATGTGCAAGATACTCCCCCGGGTAAGGTTTATCAAAAACCAAAACGTGCTAGAGGTCTAGAAGTTACTACCCAGAAAGATTTCTTGTTCCTCATATTGATGAATATTCCTTTAACTGGAGTTCTCTGTTTACTAGCTTGGAGGTTGAGCAAAGTTGGTTTCTTATCTCAAGGTCAACTTTATATTGTTTGGCTATTGTTATTAGGTTTGTATGCTTTCCAAACTTATAACTGTTGGGCGACTAATAAAGAGTTGATAGCAGGTGACAAACATTATCCTCCTAGCGATCGCTATCAATTTTCTCAAGTAGCAATTTTAGAACTGACTTATTTTGTTAATTTTGGTTCTGAGTTGGCAGTAGTTTCTATGCTTCCTGCTTTCTTTGAAAATACCTTTGGTTTAAGTAAGGCAATGGCTGGAATGATTGCAGCTAGCTATGCTTTTATGAATTTGGCATCCCGTCCCGGTGGTGGTTTAATTTCTGACAAACTTGGTAGTCGGAAATTGACAATGACAGTATTAACGGCAGGAATGGGAATTGGTTATCTCACATTTGGTCGTGTAACTGGAGGTTGGTGGCTACCTGGTGCTGTGTTGTTAACAATGCTTTGTTCTTTCTTTGTGCAAGCTGCTGAAGGTTCTACTTTTGCCATAGTTCCCCTAGTGAAGCGTCGCGTCACAGGTCAAATTGCTGGTAATGTCGGAGCTTATGGCAACGTGGGTGCAGTTGTTTATCTAACTTTGTTTAGTTTATTACCTGAAGGTGCTGTGGGTAATCGGATTTTCTTTGAAGTTCTTGGTGTAATGTCAGTAATTGTAGCATTTTTGTGTGCTTTCTTCTTGAAAGAACCCCATGGTTCATTTGCCGAACACCATCAAGATGAGGATGAGACGGAAATACAGATGAATTCTATTCCTGTGTTTGCTAAAGACTAGAATTTTTGGGGACAGGTTGAGTTATTACAGCGGTTTCCGTGCGTTATGAGGTACACCCCGAAGCGGGCAAGATGCCCGCACTACAATATTTTCACCATTTACCTTGTACCTCATTTGCCCGAAATCTGCTGTAAATTTTGATTTTGACTATAATAATGTTGATTGACTGAAAATTAAACCTGGACCAAAAATTTAGACAATGCAGACGAAATCTATTCTGAAAATCTTTTTGACCCTCATTTTGGTTGTCAGCTTAACTGTTTTTGCTCCTTTAGCTAAAGCAACCGAAAAGGGATTAGATGTCTATTTCTTTTACTCTCAAACCTGTCCCCATTGTGCCAAACAGAAACCTCTAATGGAATATATTGATGGACAGAATGAAGAGATTAAGGTTCATTCATTGGAGGTCAGTCAAAATCCCGAAATATGGCAAGAATTTCTGGAAAAATATCAGATTCCCTCTAAAGCAGTTCCCAGAACATTTATTGGCGACAAAAACTTTATTGGTTATAGCGAAATCGAAGGAGAATTGGAGTATAATCCCGCCTATCGAGGTTATATTGGCTACCGAAACCAGATTATTCAAGCCATTGAAGCAGAATTAGGATACGTTGTTAATATACCAGGCAAAGACAAACAGATTCAACTTCAACTTCCCTGGTATATTATTTTCTTGCCAATTTTATATTTATTTAGCTACCCATTACTACAAAAAAAACTTAATAATGAGCAAAGAAAAAGATATTGGTTTGGGGGATTAATTGCTACCGTAATTATCAGCTTATTTTCCTCGATCGCCTTCACCCCAGATGCGACTATTAAACAATTTGCTCAAGGACTTCCTTTTCCTTTATTTGTATCTATAATTGCCCTAGCTGATGGCTTTAACCCCTGTGCTTTTACGGTTTTGATTATTCTTTTGTCATTGCTGACTTATACTAAAAGCAGGAGAGATATGGCGTTGGTTGGTTCTACTTTTGTAGTTACCTCAGCGGTGATGTATTTCCTGTTTATTATGATGATGATTCTGCTGGGTTCCGTATTTTTAGACAAATATGGAACCATCTTTATGCTAGTATTAGGAGGAATTATTACTTTAGCTGGAGTGATTAATATTAAAGATTACTTCTTTTTTAAACAAGCTTTTTCTCTTTCTTTATCTCAAAAACAGCAGTTATCTATTAGTAAAAAAGCTGGGGAAATTGCTCGTAATTTACAAAATTCTCGCGACAATAAAAAAATATTTTTAGCTGCTTTGGGAGGAACTATTCTGTTAGCTATCTTTGTTAATATTGTGGAATTGGGATGTACAGCTATTCTACCCGCAGTTTACATGACTGCTTTAATTCAATACTGCCAAGAAAATGTTTGGCTTTGTTTTACCTTCTGGACAGGGATTTATGCTATAATTTATATTATTCCGCTTCTAGCAATTTTATTTAACTTTATTTATTCCTTCAAATCCTCAAGACTAAGTGAAAAACAAGGAAGAATTCTCAAGCTGATCGGAGGAACATTCATGGTTTTTTTCGGATTAATGATGATCTTCAAGCCAGAGTTTTTAATTTTCGGCTAAATTATGGAAGTGTGGGATAAATAAGAATTATTGCAGAAGTCAGGGAGTAGGGAGTAGCGAAGGGCTATTTCATTCTCGATAGACACGGGGACGCGGAGACACGGAGACACGGAGACACGGAGACCCGGAGACACGGAGACACGGAGACCCGGAGACACGGAGACCCGGAGACACGGGGACGCGGGGACGCGGGGACGCGGGGACACGGAGACACGGGGATAGAGGCTTTTAATCTATGATGAAAAGTTGACTTTTCACCCAAAGAAATTGTAAGGATTCAGCATTTAGCAGTCAGCTATCAGCTATGACAAGGAAGACTGATAACTGATAACTGAAATGACTTTTTTGACTATGACATTTCAGTAATTTCTCGATTAAACCTACTCTTTTAAGAAATATGGAAAACGTATTTAATGTAACAGATTTTTTTTAATAAATTATTTAATAATAAACACAAATTTAAAGCTCAAAAAAGTTTAAATAGTATATTATATATCTCTGAAATAATTGAGATTAAACGTTAAAATTTAATTATTGGAGGTATAAACTATCTTAACTAAAAATCATCAAAAATCAGGGTAAGTTATATTGGAACAAACAACTGCTGCTAGAAGAAAAAATTATAAAATTAAATTACTAGCATCTTTAAATTTGTTCGTTTGTAAATAAAAAATTGCTTAAATAAATCATGGAACCTATAAAAACTCTTTGCCCTTATTGTGGTGTCGGTTGTGGCCTAGAAGTGTCACCACCCGCAATGCCAGGAAAAGCAACAAATCGAGATAGCAAAGGTAATCCAATTTGGCAAGTGCGAGGCGATCGCTCTCATCCATCAAGTAAAGGCAAAGTTTGTGTTAAAGGTGCAACAGTAAGCGAAGCATTGGATAAAAGTCGCCTCAAACATCCAATGATGCGTGATACTTTAGATGAACCTTTCCGTCAGGTCACTTGGGAACAAGCTTTTAGGCGTATTGTCAACCGAATTCAAACTGTACGCTTCACTCAAGGTCCCGATGCTATTTGTATGTATGGCTCTGGTCAATTTCAAACAGAGGACTATTATGTAGCTCAAAAGTTGCTCAAAGGATGTCTCGGAACTAATAACTTTGATGCTAATTCTCGCCTCTGTATGTCTACAGCAGTATCTGCATATATTCAAAGTTTTGGTGCTGACGGTCCTCCCTGTTCCTACAATGATTTAGAACAAACAGACTGTGCATTTCTAATCGGTACGAATACCGCCGAATGTCATCCTATTATCTTTAACCGTCTGCGGGTACACCACAAGAGAAATAAGAAAGTGAAAATGATTGTGGTAGACCCGCGTCGTACAGAAACAGCAAAAGCAGCAGATTTGCATTTGGCAATTCGACCAGGTACAGATATTGATTTACTTAATGGTATAGCTAATCTGCTAATGCGTTGGGGTATGATCGATCCGATGTTCATCGATGAGTGTACTACAGGTTTCCCTGAATACACAGATGTGATTCATCACTACCCACCGGAACTGGTGGCACGTCATTGTGGTATTCCCTTAGATGACTTGGAAAAAGCAGCTCGTTATTGGGGTGAGTCAAAGCGAGTTTTGTCTTTGTGGTCAATGGGGATGAATCAGTCGTCAGAGGGTACGGCAAAAGTACGAACTCTGATTAATCTGCATTTGATGACAGGTAATATTGGCAAACCAGGGGCAGGTCCCTTTTCTCTGACTGGTCAACCTAATGCAATGGGTGGCAGGGAAGCAGGAGGTCTGAGTCATATTTTGCCTGGTTATCGGGCGGTGAAAAATCCTCAACATCGGGCTGAGGTTGAGCATTTATGGGGATTGACTCCCGGACAAATTTCTGCTGTTCCTGGTCGCACTGCTTGGGAAATGATTAAGGCTTTAGAAAACCGAGAAATCGGTTGTTTGTGGATTGCTGCCACAAATCCAGCCGTAAGTATGCCTGATTTAGAGAGGACTAAAGCTGCTTTGTTGCGATCGCCTTTTACGGTTTATCAGGATGCTTATTATCCGACAGAAACTGCTGAATATGCTCATTTATTATTGCCAGCAGCTCAGTGGGGAGAAAAAACAGGGACAATGACCAACTCAGAGCGAGTAGTGACATTGTGTCCAGCATTCCGTGAACCTATTGGAGAAGCAAAACCAGATTGGGAAATTTTTGCTGAGGTAGGTCGCCGTTTAGGATTTACAAATCAATTCGATTTTGCTGACTCGGAAGCTGTGAGAGCTGAATTTCTAGAGTTGACACGCGATCGCCCTTGTGATATGACAGGTATTAGTTATCAACGACTCCGAGAAAACGGCCCGACTCAATGGCCTTGTCCTGATAGTAGTGAAGTATCTCAGGAGCGTCTGTATACTGATTTCCGATTTCATACTGCTGATGGTAGAGCGCGGTTTGGAACCTACTATTCCCAAGGTTTGGCAGAACCCCCTAATCCAGATTATCCATTTGTGTTAACAACTGGACGGTTATATGGTCATTGGCATACTCAAACTCGAACTGGGCGAATTGAGAAAATTCGGAAAATGCACCCCCTACCATTTATAGAAATTCACCCCAAAGATGCTCGGAAGTTAGGTATTGCAGAAAATGATTGGGTATTAGTGAGTTCTCGCAGAGGTTATGGGAGATTTCCGGCTAAAGTAACTCAAGCTATTACTCCTGGTACTGTATTTGTGCCGATGCACTGGGGAGCATTGTGGGCAAATGAGGCAGAGGCAAATGCTTTGACTCATCCTCAAGCTTGTCCTGAGTCTGGTCAACCAGAGTTAAAAGCTTGTGCTGTGCAGTTACAACCAGTTAAATTTGAAGTGGTTGGTAGAGAAGATTTTGCAGTAGAGCAAGTATTATCACTATAGTTTATTTTGACTAGGTTTGAGAGATTTAAGTTCTTAAAAGTAGAATTAATTCATGTCAATAGATATAACAATCCTATTTTATTCGTCTCAAAAATCTTATATCATGTCCGGTTGAATACTTACAATTGAGAGGAAGGAAGGCAGAGGGCAGAAGGCAGAAGGCAGAAGGGAAGAAAAGGTTAGAAGGAGTAAAGTTTTTTATCACTGATTATCCGAACATGATATTACTGCTTTTTAGGCAACAGGCAATAGGAGGGAGTTTCAGTTTTTTGATTTACTTTTTGATTGGTTACGACTTATAGCCTTTCTCAGGCTAGTGAGGTACACTTTCTTTCTTGCCTGTTGCCTGTTCCTGTTGCCTGTTGCCTAAAGCCTACAATTTTGTACCTCACGCTTTTTGGGAATTGCTATATTTAGGATTGCTATGTTTGTCATTGATGAAAATTATTACCTTGTTTAAAATATTCTTGAAAGACTGGAGAAAGTCGAAACATTTTTTTATTTTGAGGATTTGTTTGTAAAATATATCGTCTGGATAAAGATTGTAAACCATTAATCAAATCTGCCGATGATAAAGATAAATGTTCTTTTAAAGTCTCTATGGAAAATTCTTGGTCTTGTTGAGTCATTTCCACAATAATTTTTTGTTCGACATTCGATAATTTATCGAATAACGAATTAAATATCTCTTTCAAATCTTCTGTTAAAATCAACTCATCCTGCTCGACAAAACTCAAAACATCACCTTGAAATACATCTTGAATTAAATCGGCTATATTCTGTAAATATAAAGGATTTCCTTCATAGAGTTTGATTAAGGTAGACCAAGATTCTGGATTTTCTAAACTTTGATTATTCAAAAGCTCTGTTTCGTATAAACCTGTTAACTCTAAAACTTTAATTGGATATAATTCCTCATTTAAAGATTTCATTTCTTGAGATTTCTCTTGACTGACTAAAATTAAACAGCTTTG
>JBFRWR010000046.1:0-10988 GCA_051439685.1 Trichodesmium sp. | reverse complement strand
ACCTAAAGCGCGTTATGAAGGTATTGATTTTTCTGAAAAAGTAATTGATTGGGCAAAGCAAGAAATTACTTCCAGAAAGCCTAATTTTAATTTTCACTGGCACAATATTTATCATCCTCTTTACAATTCAAATGGAATTATGTCGATGAAAGAGTTTATACTTCCTTATCCAGAAGCAAGTTTTGATGTAGTTTGTGTTAGCAATCTTTTTACTCATTTATCTGCCATTGATTTTCGTCATTATCTCCAGCAAATTCAGCGAGTTTTAAAAGTTGGTGGAAAGTGTTTATTTGCCTGTTTTTTAATTAATTATGAATCTCAAAAGTTAATTGCTGACGGCAAAACTTCTCAGCATTTAGTTAATGAAATAGAAGGTGGTTTCTGTTTAGATCCAGAATTGCCAGAAAAGACTATAGGTTTTGAAGAATCTCTATTAATTGATTGGATTAAAGAAAGTGGTTTAATTATTGTAGATAAATATTATGGTTCATGGTGTGGGCGCAAATCTTTTAGTCGTCAAGATTTGATAATTGTAGAAAAAAAAACTGAACTTAAATCAAAGTTATCTAACTACCAACTGGTTCTAGAACAACACAAGTCTAAATTAAAAAAAATTCAGGTTCAAACTGATGGCTCGAAATCTCAAATAAACCAGAGTTAATATTATAGCCATAAGAAATGACTTGTGAAAAAAACTGTAGGGGTTTGGTTCCCAAGTCCCTGATGCGCTTTGGTTTGGATACCAAACCCCTACTATAAAATGTTATATCAAATCCGTTTAATTGGACATAAAAAAAATCTCTAATTGTCATAATTATGCTCATCTTTGTAATTCTCTCTCCTCCTGACTCCTAACTCCTGACTCCTCCTGACTGAACCAATCTATAACTATTTAGCCGGATTTGATATTACAACCTATTTAGGATTCCTATATTAATGTTGTTATTTAATTTTTCACGGAAAAATGAGTCAGATAAATAAACCTTACCAACCAGAAGAATTCAAGGCAAAAATTATTTCAATTCATGTACCAAAAACTGCTGGTACAACATTTAAAAAAGTTTTGAGACAAGTATATAGTACAGAGGAGATTTTCTTTGACTATCCTCATAAGGGTAATTTCCGGCATAAAATGTTAACTAATCCCAAGCCTGGAGTTAAAGTAATTCATGGTCATTTTCCTAGCAATAAATATGATGTTAAATTTCCCGAATTTAGAAAAATTATTTGGCTAAGAGACCCAATAAAAAGGTTGATTTCGCTATACTTTTTTTGGAAAACTTGGCAAATTTTAGTAGAAAGTGATGCAGAAAACTTAGAGCCTCTCAAAGAGTCAAGTTTGACATTTATAGAGTTTGCTGAAAAGCCAGAGATGCAAAATCTAGTCAAATCAAAATTTGTACAAGAACAGAAATTAACAGATTTTTATTTTGTCGGCATCCAAGAATTTTTTAGTGAAGATTTACATGAACTCAAAGTCATGCTAAATTGGTCAGAATATGAATTAGAAACTCAAAACACTAATCCCTATCCAGAGTATAAGTTATTATTAAAAGAAGTTTTATCTAATCAAGAAATACTGAATAAAATATCGGCTATTAATCAGGAAGATATAGAAATTTATCGAGAAGCATTAAGTTTACGGGAAGCTAGGATAAAAACATCAAAAATACAATACTATACTCAAGATTCTAGCAAACAAAAAATCATCCACAAAAAACGAAAAATTAATCCTTTACTTTCTTGGGGTTCTATTGACAAGATAGTAATTAAAAATCAAGTTTTACGCTTATCTGGTTGGGTTGCTTCCCTAGATGCTGGTATGGTGGAAGGATTTAAAGTTTCTATTGGGAATCAAGTGTTTAGTTTCTTTGAACAAACTCTGAATATACCTAGTCCAGATGTAGAGAAGTTTCATCCTAGTTTATCTGGTGCAGGTAATGCTAGATTCCGCATAAAAGTGCTTTTAAATCAACAACAAATTAATAAATTAAAGCATTCATTAATTGCTTTAACTCCTCAGTTTCAAGGGGGTAAAGGTATGGTGATCTTGAAAGTATTAGCACCTCTTTTACCACTCCCTGAAGAGAAAGAGATAAAAACAACTAATGTTGATGAAAGTGGTCAATTTATTCGTACTTCTTTCAAATTATTGGGAGATTTAATTCAGAGATTAGGTTTACAACCGACAGACCATATTCTTGATGTTGGTTGTAATTTTGGTACTGTTGCTTATGGCTTGGTTCATTACCTAAAACCTTCTGGTCGTTATGAAGGTTTTGATGTGGTAGAAAATTTTATTTCTTGGAGTCAAAAGGAAATTACGACTCGCAAACGGAACTTTAATTTTAACTGGCATAATATTTATCATCCTCTCTACAATTCTACAGGTAAAATATCTGTCAATAATTTTGTTTTTCTTTATCCTGACGAAAGCTTTAATTGTGTTTCTGTTTCTCACTTATTTACTCATTTACAAGGTTCTGAAGTTTGTCATTATTTGGATGAAATATATCGAGTTTTGCAACCTGGAGGAAGATGTTTATTAATATGCTTTTTAGTTAATTCGGAATCAGAAGAGTTGATGGCTAAAGGGAAAAGTAGGGAATTTTTGACTAAGCCACTACAGCTTATTTATGAAATAGAGGATGGTTTTACTGTAGATATTAGTTTGCCAGAAAAAAGGATTGGGTTTAGGGAAAATATACTATTAAAATGGATAGAAGAACGAGGTTTTAATGTTCTAGAAAAATCTTATGGTTCTTGGTGTGGTCGGACTTCATCTATTAAAGAAGATTTGTTAGTTCTAGAGAAAAGTATTTAAGTAGACGAGGGAATAGGGAATAGGGAATAGGGAATAGGGAATAGGGATAAAAAATTGATTATTTCTGTACGATAATTGATTTGATTTTTGATTATCGCGTTTATGTCTATTAGCTGTCAGCTATCAGATGATCTAACTATTTAGAGGATTCATAAATTCATTTTCTGAAGCTCATGCCAGATGGAGGTGAGTTGTGGGAATTTCTCTTCTATTGCGTATGGAGAAATAGTAGTTTCATTTTCTGAAGTACCAAACCAGAGTAAGAGTAGATGAATAGTAAAAATTTCCTGAGAGATAGTTTTCATTATCCATTAATTAATAAGACCTACAATTGAAAAATAGTTGTAGAGCTTTTGACTGCCAATTATTCAAAGAAAGTTTACCCATCCATAACCTGAGAAACCACTTCATCAGAACCAATAATTCCTACTAAATCTTGTTGACTAATTCTGCTTGCTGCTATTACACCGCTTTTCAGATGGATAAACCACACCGTCATAACCAAAACCCAGTAGGGGCGTTTTCCTACGGAACATGTAAAACATAGTTGTGCGCTCGCTAATCGCGATATAGCCTTACGGCATGGGCTTCGCCTAACGCCCCTACTCCCCTACTCCCCTACTGTGGTCTACTGAAATGAAAAGCGCTGTAAATGCTGTAAAATTTCGTAAGGTTCCACAGGTGTCATCAGATAATTTTCAGTTTCATAGTTTTCGATTAACAAAACTAACAATTTATATGTAACCCATTTGGTATCTTTTATTAACATACAAAGGTTTTAGGAAAGTCGTTTTCAGGAGCTTAAAAACTATAAGAGTTCAGGAAACCGAAAAATTATGACAAATGAATGCCAGAATCATAAAACCCAGATGGTTATTGCACTTGTAACTGCTTAAATAGACCCAAAATCGGTTCTATAGAGCTTTTTCCTCCTGGGTGAGATTTTTAGCAAAAGTCAGTTCTTCTAATACTGTCAAATATGCTGCGTATTCTAGTTATGTTTCTATAACTTTTGGAGTAAATTTTATCAATAAATCACGATAATATGTCTGGTGAAAAGTAAGGGTAATTTCAGTTATCAGTTTTCAGTTTTCAGCAAAACATTAATTCAGTTACTACACGACTTACGCAAAATGTGAAAATATACATCATCTGTTTAAAATTGGGGTAACAACTTGTTAGCTTACGGGTAGAAAAATTCGGCGTTGGTGAATACTGGGATGATTTCGGCTGACACGCGGACACGGAGATTATGGTTTCTGCTCTCTGACACAATCATCCCGTAATTATGCAATGCTAAAAATTCTAGCTTATGAGTTGCTCAATTGCTAGCTGCTTCTGCTACAGTCGTAATTATTTCTTGAAATATAATCTCATCCTTACGCGGATCAGCATGAGCAACCTTCACCTCTAGGCGATCGCCGACTTCAACCGATCTACCAAACCGCATCGCCAACTCTAACCCCAACTCTTCCAATAATACCAACCCTAAATTAATTTCTTCTTTCAACCACCGAATTATTAAAGCTTGCCAAACTTCGTCAGAATTACGTCGCAAATATTCTAACCCCCAATAACGGTTAGTAAATCTTTCTACTGTAGAAGCTTCTTTCACCGCAGGAACTAAACTCATTACCATTTCTTGCATTTCTTCTCTGCTAAAAGGTAATGGCTCCTCTCGCAAATGAGCTTTAATTTGAAAATGGGCTAATAGATCGCTATAACGTCGGATGGGTGAAGTAACCTGAACATAAGTTTCTAAAGCTAAACTAGCATGACGAGCAGGTATGGTTCCCATTTCACTTTTCGGCATACACCGACGCATCGCTGTAGAACGAACTGGTCCTGCTGGCAACAACATTAATTCTGCTTCTGGTGGGAGTTCTGGTTGAGGCTGACTGCGGTATGGTAGAGGAATATTATGTTTCTGACCATATTTAGCTCCCACTTCTCCTGCCATAATCATCATTTCTGCAACGAGTTCTCTAGATTGTGAATCATCCAGGACTTCTATTGTAATTTCTTCCCCTTCACCTTTAACTTTTATCACGGACTCTGGCATATAAATACTAATAGAGCCTTGAGACTGTCGCCACTTAAATCTTTGTTTAGCCCAATGATGCAACGCATGAATTTCTGGTTCTAGCTTAATCCCTAATTGTAGCATCTCATCAACATCATCATAAGTGAGCCGATAAGTTGGTTTGATTAAACTCGCATGAATGCTATAATCTATGACTGCCCCTGTTTCATCTAAAATAACTCCAAAACTTAAGGCGCTACAAATGTTCCCCTGAATTAGACTCATTGGCCCTGTTGCCAATTCTGAGGGAAACATCGGAACTATACCAGTTGGTAAATATAGAGTAGTAGTTCTCCGCCTAGCTTCTAAGTCTAACTCATCACCAGGTGTAAGTAAACGAGTAGGATCAGCAATATGTACCCATATACGTTGTTGACCATCTTCTAAAAATTCTATGCTCAGGCCATCGTCTATTTCTCTTGTACTTTCATCATCAATTGTATATACCTTTAGATTTGTCAAATCCAAACGGTTTTTGTCTGGATCTGGGGGAAGAGATTGCAGGCAGCTTTTGGCCACTTCTAGTACCTTGGTAGAAAAATGTGTTGGGATTTGGCTCCGTCGCAAACATAGATTTTCATGCTCGCTCCATATGCCTAAATCTACTAATAACTTAAATGCTGCTTCTGGAGTTTCTGGTAATTCTAGTATAGCCAAGGTCTCCATTGCCTGATTCCGATGAGAACTTTCTTCTCCATGTGTGGCAAATTTTTCTATGGCATCTAAGCGATTATAGTCGCTTGTTTGCCATTCTACTTCTTCTTGTGCCAGTCGTTGACGTACCCGAAGTAAAAAGTTGTCTAGTTCTTGTTGTTTTTGCTGTTGGACTTCTTGCTGATGTTTAATTTCTCCTACTTGAGATACGGAGCGGGGTTCGTAGCGATCGCCTTTTTGCTTAAAGTAGAGTTTATCGTTGGATAATAGTAAATGAGCTGCGTAACATTGGCTTGGTGTTTGTTCTGAAAATAGTAATAAAGCCATTTCTACTGGATTTACTGTTTCGGCTTCTTCTACCAAAAGTTCCCATGCTACTTCTATACTAGAGGGGTCTAGATAGGTGTCTACTTCTTGCAGAAATTTGGGAATTTCTGATGATTTGTAACTTTCTCCTGATACTTCATAAGTTATTTGCTTTGGGGGTATGCTATGGGAATGGCCATTTGCTTCTACTACTACCCAGTTTTTTTTACCATCTGGATGTTCGGCCACAGCTAGTCGCCGCTCTCCGTGCATTCTAAATTCTATTAATTGTCCCTTCTCCACTTTACTTTATTTATATACTATAAGTTTTCTTTGGTTTGCTCTGGGTTCTGGTTAAATTTTTGCTCTATTGCTTTGAATCAAGCCAGATTTTTTATGGGTATTAGTTAAAAGGCGATTTTATCTGGTCTGTAAATATTTAGTATAAAAGAAATCTAGCCAGCCTCATTTTTGTTGATTATCTCTTACATTCTCAGAATATCTCAAAGTTAGGAACTTGCTTTTCTGGATTATTTATAGTTTATAGTTTGTTTTTGAGAGACTGTTTGTAAAATAATTATTACGAGAGTATACAAGTGACTAAAATCTAAAAGTGGTAATACTTCAAGGGATTGACAGAAGGTAGATAGAGAAGCATTCAGTACATATATTCCTAGATTTTTCAGCGACAAATATTTGCCCTTGTATTTCTTCGGACCTCCATACTTCTATACCTCCATACCTCCATACCTCTCTCCTTTTTATATTTCCTGATACATTCAATCTTTGATACTCTGAATATTAAATCAAAAAATCAAGGATTATACTATACTAGCTAGAGAGATATTGTTTTACTGTAAGCATTGAGCAGTCAGCTATTTATTTTAGTTTGAGAAAAAAGCTTGGCTTTGTTGAGGTAAATTGAATATTACTATCAATCAAAGCCCACTTTAAAGGTTATATTCATTTACCGCCTTTTTTAAGGTTTAGATAGGGTTTGATGTTTGCGCAGCATTGAGCAGTCAGAGCTGATAGCTAATAGCTGAATGCTTAGGTTTTACTCAAGCAAGGCTAGGGGTTTTCCTTAAGGAATACTAGGAAAACATATCGTAGAGCAAAACACCAACTTTATAATTTTAATTAAAGAGTAAATGAAACAAGTTGAGTTATGCTACCTACTCAAGTTTCCACAACCTTTTGCTGTAACTATTTGCTCTACAGCTATTAATCCTATATATTCTAATTACTTTTGCAGTAGCTAGATTGCAATTTATATATAAAAATTTAACAGATTGTTTGTAAAATAAATATAAATTAAGTAGATAGGGAACACTTAACTGCGAACTGGGAACAGGTAGGAAGAAATAATCGACAACTATTTTTCTTAACAATAAAGCAATGTATCTATCTACCAGATTTCCATCCCTTGAATTAGTAATACTTGCTATATTTGGGTAACTTCTCACTCTTTTAATACTTATTTTACAAACAGTCTCTAAAATTTTTGCTTTTTGTGATTATTTAATTTAGAAATTTTCGTCTTAATTAAGATAATTCTTAATCCCATTGTTTAGTGACCTGATTATTATTTGCATCATATTATTTATATATAAGTGCCAAGGCAAAATTAATTACCTATTTTATTCTCTGCAATTTTTACAATATCAGCTTTTCCGCCTTAAAGTATAGTCATTAATTTTGCACACCTACTTAAATATCCAAAAATTCTCCTTTTTCCTAATAAATTATTACTCTAGCTCCTGACTCTTCAGCAATTTCCCTATCAGTATTTCAGTGAAACACTATTACATTAACTACTAAGTCAATCTATCATTTTGTTTGAGATTATTTGACTAGGGATACCATCAATATTTATTGATTTTTTTTGATTTTCCCAAAATCTCAAATCTCAAACTTTGTCATCTTCAACTTTCTGTATTAACGTAAGGCAACAATGCAACCAACCTGGCTCTTTTGATGCTTTTTGTTAAATCTCTTTGCTGTTTTGATGTTAAACCTGTGATTCGTCTTGGCAAAATTTTGCCTCTTTCTGTCACATATTTTTTCAATAATTCCACATCTTTGTAGTCGATGGGTTCTCCAGGTTTAATTGGTGATACTCTTTTGCGGTAGTAATTTGGCATTGCTAATTATTTCTTAGTTATTTCTGTTTACGTTTTAGCTATTTTACTGTTATTAATACTCACTGAATTTTTACTTAATTTCTTTGTGAACCGTATGCTTATTACAGTGAGTACAGAATTTCTTCAATTCTAATCTTGATGTTGTATTTCTACGGTTTTTAGTTGTTGTATACCTAGACACACCTTCTGAGCGTTTAGTAGAATTAGTTCTACATTCTGTACACTCTAGTGTGATAATAATTCTGACTCCTTTAGCCATAACTTTAGTAAGTTTCCATAAATGTTAGACACAAATTATTATCTTCTCATATAACGCTTGGCTTCGTCAACTAACCACCTCAACTTAATATCCAGAGAGTAACCACGCATAGTTCCCACTACTATAGTCTGGGAAACTCGGTCGTGAAAAGATTGCTGATACCTTTCAATATCTACAAGTGCTACTGTAAAGTCTAGGAATAAGGGCATGATTAGCAGTAAAACAGCAGCATTTCCTGATGTTAAGTTACTTATACCTAGCATAGCCAATGACCCAGCAAATGCTAAAATTCCTTCTCGCTTTGATAATTCTAGGATACCAGGGGTTCTTTGAAATCTGGTATCTAAAACTTTCATATCTAAAGCAAAGTGCCCTATACTCTGACCTTGATTTTTATGGGCTATGAGGACTCGTGTGACTATCCAAAGCACTATAAAAAATAAAATAAATGTAAACCAATTATTGCTGATTATGGCACTCAGAAACCAAACTAATCCAGCATCTATACTGAATGCTGCTACACGACGCGAGAGCGGGGCTTTGGGCAGTTGGGGTATAATATTGTCACTCATTATATGTTTGACCTTTATTATTTGGTCTGATTAACAGAATATTTGACTGGTTTACTGACTTTTAGTTACTATTGTAAATTACTGTTCTTCATTTGGTGATTTTTTAATTAGTTAAATTTCTATTACCTTTGCAACACTAAACATCATAAACAATTGATTAAGCTTTTTTGCAGTAATTTAATATCCCCCTATGCTAATAATTGAATTGATTTTCTAGAAGCAATAAAATACTCTAAGCCTTGAGGTATTAGCTATCATTCAATAATGGATAATTGATAATTACCTCTCCCTAAAATGAAGAGGATTGAATAAAAGGAAAATTTTTTCTTGTTTATCCTTGAAAGGAGAGGCTTTATACCTTTATTTTTCAGTAATCAGCTTTGGAATGTAAATCCAAAAACAAGAGGTTGCTAAATGATTCTCTGATTTTTAGTAGTGGTTTGTCAAACCTATTTTGATGGGTGATAAATTTTCAAAAGTCTTGATTGATAAGCTTTTTATTTTGGAAATACCCATCAATTCCAACTTGACAGACCAGTAGTCATAGCAAATTAATATGAAGTTGCAGAAAATAAAATTTTAATCAGAGTTTATTTTATGTCAAGATCAGCAACTTAATTAATTCATAATTCTATGCAGTTTTAGATAAAATTGTTATCAGTAGTTAACTAGCGAGCTGGCTTAAAGCTTAATAATTTAATTCTTTCAGTTGATTTTAATGATTTTCAAAAAAATCACCACTAATTTGAGAATTGCTATTTTATAAAAGTTTAATTGAAAATATTCAAGGGAGCAAAATAGTCCTTCTGCACTTCCACTTGACTACAATAATTACAATAGATAATTATTATAAACTACCAAAAAAAACTATGATAATATAGAATTTTCAAATGAGATGTAAATCTAGAAAGAGTTTTTGAGCATAAAAAATATTGTCTTTATTATCCAGTAAGCCTTGTGGAACGCTAGTATTTAATGATGTTTTCCCCTCTTGTCTATTCCCTTTTTCCTGTTCCCTATTCCCTTTTTAATAGAACTAGGCTTCCGCATTTAAAATGAAAACGCTATAGATACTCCAAAATAATATAAAATTAATAGAAAATACCCCAAAAAAAATATACCAATGCAAGTCAAATTTAATATTCTGCGCCAGAATCAAGATACTACTCCTCAAGTTCAAACTTACACATTAGAAGTTGAACCAGGCAATACAATTTTAGAATGCCTTAACCGGATTAAATGGGAACAAGATGGTAGTTTAGCTTTTAGAAAAAATTGTCGGAATACTATCTGTGGTAGTTGTGGTATGAGAATTAATGGTCGTTCAGCTTTAGCTTGTAAAGAAAATATTAGAAATGAATTAGCTAGACTAGAAAAAATAGCTACTAATAATTATAGTGATTCTAACAATACTACGCCAAAATCTATCCCAGAAATAACTATTTCTCCTATGGGTAATATGCCAGTAATTAAAGATTTAGTAGTAGATATGAATAGTTTTTGGCAGAACCTAGAAGCAGTCGAACCCTATGTCAGTACAGAAGCACGACAAATTCCAGAACGAGAATTTCTCCAGACTCCCGCTGAACGAGATAAATTAAATCAAACTGGTAATTGTATTCTTTGTGGAGCTTGTTATTCTGAGTGTAATGCTCGTGAAGTTAATCCCAATTTTGCAGGTCCCCACGCTTTGGCCAAAGCTTATAGAATGGTAGCTGATTCGCGGGACGATCAAACTGAGAAAAGATTAGAAAAATATAATCTTGATACTGCTGGAGTTTGGGGTTGTACCCGTTGTTATTATTGTAATTCTGTCTGTCCGATGGAAGTTTCACCTATGGACCAAATAGGTAAAATTAAACAAGAAGTCCTGACTCGTAAGGATCGGCAAGCTAGTCGCTCTATTCGTCACCGAAAGGTTTTAATTGATTTGGTGAAAGATGGGGGTTGGATTGATGAACGAAAATTTGGTATTCAAGTAGTAGGTAATTATTTTCTAGATGTTAAAGGTTTATTTAGTTTAGGGCCTTTGGGTTTGAGGATGTTGGCTAAGGGAAAGTTTCCTTTCACTTTTGAAGCTTCTGAGGGAACTGAAACAGTCCGTTCCTTGATTGAATCGGTCAAAAGCTTAGATAATAAATCTAAT
>JBFRWR010000045.1:0-3638 GCA_051439685.1 Trichodesmium sp. | reverse complement strand
GTTTATAGGTATACACTATTTTTTTGTAATATGCAACTATAAGTTATATAGTCAGGAAATATAATTAATTACTGTAATTCTGAATTATCTAAATTTATCATAACTTTCCAAGTTTTCCTTGATGGAGATTTTGTGTGGAAAAATAATCAATCAATTTAGTAATATCAAAATGGTCAGTGAGCTACGACTATCAAGCTTAATAGTAGATTTTGCCTCTAGTTAGGGTTAGCGGAAAAAGTATTTTGGTGGTGAGTAGGAGTCATATCATCTCCGCTGGAACACTTCTAATTAAGATAGTAAGGGAGTAGGAGAGTAGGGGAGTAGGGTAGTAGGGGAAAAATTAAAATATATCCTTTCCAAACCAAATATTTTATTTATACCTAATAATCTGGACATGGTATCAGAAGTCATTCCAGTTATAAGTTATAAATGATGTAGTACCTCCTAGTGAAGCAGGGAAGTGGAAATATTAAATTTGATTTTTTTAATCCCCTGGAAAGGACTGGGCTAATTCTTGGTAGTTAGAGAATATTTGCAACCCTATATTTTTTTTAAGTCCTGTACTTCCCAAACTTCCCATACTGCCCCAAATATATATTAGTTATTCAACTATATTTGATATAAGTAGTGGGTCTTAAAATGTAATTTTTTCTCAAAATACACAAAATCTGGAGGATGTCAATTAGATGACTTGCATAATTGTCCAATGGGAATTTCTGTGAAAGGTTGTTGTAAATCTTGAATTAATTCTGTCAAGTCTTGTTCGCTAGCTTGATATACTTCTCCACAAAATTCGCAGGTTGCTTCAGCTCCTTTATCTTTTTCAATCATATCTTTTAGTTCTTCTACGCCAAACATTTTTAAAGCTCCCAAAACTCTCTCAAAAGAACAATCACAGTTAAAACGGACTATTTGACGTTCGGGTAATATATTTAAGTCCATATCTCCCAAGAGTTGTTGGAAAATTTCTGGTAATGTTTTACCTGAACGTAACAATGGAGTAAATCCTGATAAAGAGGCTATCCTAGATTCTAAGGTTTGGACTAATTCTTCATCTATAGCTGCTTTGGGCATAACTTGTAACAAAAGTCCTCCTGCTGCTTGAATGCCTTCTGCATCTACGAACACTCCTAATATTAACGCTGATGGTGTTTGTTCTGATGTGACTAAATAATGGGTAATGTCATCTCCAATTTCTCCAGATACTAATTCTACTGTGCTTGAGTATGGATAGCCGTAGCCAACATCTCTTACTATATATAAGTAGCCTTGATTGCCTACTGCTTTTCCTACATCTAGTTTGCCGATTTTATTTGGTGGTAGCTCAATGCTAGGATTATCCACATAACCTCGCACTGTTCCATCTAGGCCAGCATCAACCAACACACCTCCTAATGGACCATTTCCCTGGACGCGAATGTTAATTCTTGATTCGGGAGTTTTCATACTAGAGGCTAATAATAATCCTGCTGCCATAGTTCGGCCAAGAGCAGCAGAGGCCACCGAAGAAAGTTTGTGTCGTTGTCTTGCTTCTTCGGTTAAACGGGTGGTAATTACACCCACAGCACGAATGCCACCTTCTGCTGCTGTAGCTCTAATTAGTTGATCTGCCATAAAAATCCTTACATTTCTTCATAATTCAGACTTTATTTATCATAACTCGCTGGGAATACTCTGGTTAGCTTTGTTAGAGATAATGGGTAGATTCAATAATTGATAATTGCTGCGAGGGAGTTTTTTTCGATACTCTTTTAGAGGCTGTTTGTTAAATAAGTATGAAGAGAACGAATAGTTACTAAAATCCCAAATTAGTAATATTTCCCAGAATTGAAATCCAGTAGGTAGATAGATATGAGGTAAATATATTCCTAGACGAGTGAAGAGAGAAAGATTTGTGTTGACTTCTTCAGACCTACTGCAGGATGACGGAAATATGTTACCAGGGACAAAATTCTCAAAACCTTACCCATTAAAACTTCTGAATTCTGTAGGGGTAATTCATGTTTGCGGAGCATTCCGTAGGAAATTACCCCTACTAACTTCTGACTTCCGCGTAGCGGTACTACTCCCTACTCTCTATTCCCTATCTCATTTTTATCTTTCCTGATACATTCAATCTCTTAAATCTCAACTATCTTTAAATATCAAAAAATAATGTTAGTTAAATTTGATTTGATGAAACGGTAGCTCTGTAACAATCCAAATTTTATACTGATAAGATATCAATTCCAATAATTTTTGCAGGCAAAATATAGCGTTTCTTCACCTAATGAGGTACAGTTGTTTTTCTGATTTTCAATTCCCCATTTTCCGATCTTTCCTACTCCCTAAAAAAAAAGTAATTTTGTACCTCACTATTATGGGAATTGCTATATTTGTTGAGCATCCTGAAAATCAAGCAAAAAAATGTTAATGTTAATCTAAATAATTAAAATTAGGATACTTCTGTTCTCTTAGGACAGAAAATCCTCAAGAGAAACTTAGAACTCATCAAATTATTATGTTAGGTACTTTTCAAAAGAGCCATATAAGAATAGAGATTGAAGCTACCGAAGCTATGATCAAAGATAGTTTGCTCAAATCATCTGAGTTACAAAAATGGCTATGGCCTCAAAGCTTTTCTCCTGGACTACCAGAAAAATTATCTGAGGGTATAAGTTTTGAAAGTTCCATTGGCCTAATAAAAATTAAGCATTATATTGATATAGTTAGACCAAATTGTTTGAGACTAATACTTAGTCAAGGTATTGATGGATTTCACGAATGGTATTGGGGAGATGGTTGGGTACAATCTCGTTTAGAAGGAGTATCTATGTTACCTCTAAATTTAGGTCAGACTTTTAGTTTAATTCGTTTACGAGAGTTTTTATCTACTAAAAAAGAAGTCGTTGAGCTTTAGGTTAAAAAAAATTAAAATGTAGCAATTCTATATTTTATGTTTGATGTTTTATTTTCATTATCAACATTTTTTCACTGAGTATACTCATGGGTTCGAGTAATTATCAAATAGGAAAATTTAAGTATATAAATTTCATCTTAATCTTAGCTACAAGCTTAGATTTTATCTGGTAATACCACATCCGATTTAGTTAAGATATCTTCAAAAAATTCAAAATTTTTGTCTAATAAGGATTGGTATTTTTCTCTAATTACCCTAGAATAAATGGATTAAGTATAACAGGGAATAGATAATATAAAATCCGGGTAATTACTATATCCAAGTCATTGCGACTGGAACGAAGTGGAAGGTTTGCGCAGCATTCCGTAAGGAAAACAATCTCAGGCTTTGAGGAGATTGCTTCCTATCGTCGCTGCGGACGACTATTCAACCGGATTCTATATAAGAATAAAAAACTAGATATTAGTAAGCATTCAGCTATTAGCATTCAGCTATCAGCTATGAGTTATTAACTCATTATTTTAGAAGAAGGAATTAGTAGTCAATGAGTGAAAGATGTTTGCGCAGCATTCCACAGGAAATTAAATATTTCACTCAGTTAACCTTACTATTTGCTTGATTCTTGAAAAAGCTGATATAGCAATCCTATTTTATTCGTTGTGAAAATATTACTGTTTTTTAGGGAATAGGTAACACTTAACTGGAAGTGGGAGCTTCAATTTTTTTATTTACTTTTTAA
>JBFRWR010000044.1:0-6290 GCA_051439685.1 Trichodesmium sp. | reverse complement strand
GAAACTGCTAAACAACCTGAACCAGCTTTTGGCTGGAATACTTATGCCGAAAAAATTAATGGTAGGTTTGCTATGGTGGGATTTTTTATCTTATTATTACTAGAGTTATTTACTCATCAAGATTTATTTTCTTGGTTGGGTTTGCGCGGCTAAAAATTAAGTTTTATATTGATTTGTATTTTTATTCGATTGTTAAATACTAATATAGCCATCCGCGCTGATGTTGCGGGTAATCAAAAAGTAGATAAAAAAACTGAAAATCCCGCCTGTTTCCTAAAAGTGGTCATATTTTTATACACAAATAAAATAGGATTGCTATAGCAATCCCACCTTATCCTTATATTGTCATACTTGATCTAAAGTAGTTTGATTTCCCAACCAAAGCCAAATGGGATTTGAAAAGCAAATCTTGATTAAATATCAATTTTTTTTCAGTTCTAGAAATCTGTAGTTTGGGCTGATTCAATTACTTTCAGACTATATTGACCTCTACCTGTTTTATCGTAGGAGTTCACTATAACACGATATGTACCTGTAACAGGCAAGGTAATTGTGAGTTGAGAGTTTGTATTTTTCTGGGTAAGATCGTCATGTTCTCCTAGTAGTTCACCAGTTGGACTAAATATTGCTAAGTAAGTATCAAAGTCTAAACTTTCTAAGATTAAGGTTACTACCTGACCTTCTGAACCTTCAAACGTATGTTCGTCATAAATACTTTGATCGGATGGTAAAACTGAGTCGCCATCCTCAAGGTTTCCTTCTTGTTGTAGGATTACTTTTTGTTCTGGAGACGGACTCTCTTCTGGAGTTGGAGTAATTTCTGGAGACGGACTCTCTTCTGGAGTTGGAGTAATTTCTGGAGACGGACTCTCTTCTGGAGTCGGAGTAATTTCTGGGGATGGACTCTCTTCTGGAGTCGGAGTAATTTCTGGGGATGGACTCTCTTCTGGAGTCGGAGTAATTTCTGGGGACGGACTCTCTTCTGGAGTCGGAGTAATTTCTGGGGATGGACTCTCTTCTGGAGTCGGAGTAATTTCTGGGGATGGACTCTCAGAGCTTTCCTGAACTAAAATTTCATTGGAGTAGCTAGGATATATAAAGACTGGAGAAAAAAACAAAAGTGGGACAAACAAAGACTTTCCCAAATTAGTTAGTAGACTAAAAGGAGCGATCGCCCAAAATTTAGCTTGACGCATTAATCACCTCAATATAACTTACCTAAATTCTCCAACTAGCCTACTAGCATAGTGGGAAATTATGACAAATAATTATTAATTTAAAAAGTTTTGGTTCGATTTTAGTAATTAATTACTAAGTAGCCATCCAAGAATAAGTTGTACAAATTTTTTTTATGGGAAATGAATTATGAAATCTGGTTTCCCTAAAACAAATCTTCCGCTTATTTTTACATGATTCCTAAATTTCAGCAAATTCATAGTTGTGCGTTTTATAATTAATCATTACAGATTGTTTGTAAAGTAAATATAAATTCAGGAGATAGGGAACAGGGAACACTTAACTGGGAACAGGTAGGAAGAAATAATCGACAACTATTATTTTGAAAAATATAGGAATGTATCTATCTATCTACCAGATTTCAATCCCTTGAAGTATTACGACTTATTATATTTTGGTTACTATTTGCTCTCTTAATACTTATTTTACAAACAGTCTCTTATATTTAGTTTGTCTGATTAATTTTGATAATTTATGGCTGAAAACTAGACAGCATATTTCAGACTAATGATATACAAGTTTAAATGGTAAAACTTTTGTAGCACAGGCATCTTTCCTGTTTGCTGTTGACTTTATAAGAACGGAAATTGCTGTATAGAAAATTTCCGACAAATTTTAATTACGTCTAATAATTTCTCCTTTGTCTTTCAAAAAAAGGTCTGATGCTAGGTGAGACTGCCTCAATTTTCAATTGATAATTTCCTGACTCTCCTGCTTCATAAGAATTTGCTAGTAGCTTATAAGTTCCATCCTCTGGTAATGTAATAATAATTCTGGCATTTTTCTGACCACCACTATCATCATCTTGAGCTAATTCTTGACCATTTGAGTTTAACAGAATTAAGTAAGAATCTATTTGATTACTACTCATATCAATAGAAATTTTTTGACCAGCTCTACCTTCAAAAGCATACAAATCATAATAACTATTATCTACAGGTAATAAATTAGATTCACGATCTAAATTGCCTTTTACTTCTATTAAACCATTCAAATCTAATTTTTCCGCTTGTGCTTCATCAAACATAGCAGTTTCCTGTTGAGCTACTAAAGGAGCTCGTCCTTCTCTAACGGCTACGATAAATTCTGGTACTCTATCTATCGATATGGCAAAACCAATACCAATATTACCTCCTAATTGACCACGAGTAAATATAGCAGTATTAACACCAATCAATTCTCCAGAACTGTTCAATAATGGTCCTCCAGAGTTACCAGGATTAATAGCTGCATCTGTTTGGATCAAGCCTCTTTGTTTATCTATACGACTAACAATTCCTACAGTAAGAGTACCTTGAAATCTACCAAAAGGATTGCCAATGGCAAAAGCTCGTTGACCTACTTTTGTTGAATCTGGACTAGCTATTCTAATGGTAGGAAGGTTTCTTTCTCCTCTAATTTTTAAAACGGCTAAGTCTAAACCTGCTTCTCCAAAACCTATAACATCTGCTTCAACTTTTCTACCATCTGCCAAAGTTATTGTTACTACCCCACCTTGAGATACAACATGAGCATTGGTTAATACCATTCCGTCGGGGCTAATAATTGTACCACTACCGTTAGTTTTGTCTGTATCTATGGAGACTACTGCTTGACTCGCTCGTTCATAAACACGAATATTAGTTTGTTCTTCAAAACTCAAGGCAATTAGTAATTCTGTTTTGTTTTTCTGTGATAATTCTCTAATTTGTTGTGGTTTTGTTTCAGCATTTACTGGAGTAAAGTTAGTTAAATTCCAACTAAATGTCACTCCTAATATTAATATTCTTGATATAGTTTTTTGCAAAAGTTTAGCATTCATTGTTGGTTGTCAAATCTAACCTAAGTATATGATTTTATAGAATTAATTAGACTTTATTATTTATCAAGATATAGCAAGATAACTTAAGTTGTAATATATGGCAAAAGCTTAGGAATAAGGTAACATTTATGAAGGAGAAAATGTATCAAAAATAATTTGAGAACTGCCATATTTTCTTCTTTTCAGAAACATTTTAATTCTCACATTTGATTCCTGAATACACTGCTATAAATGTCAAAATTTCAATCATACATATAATAGCAAATTTTTAAAGGTATGAGGATAGTTGAGAAATCATCAAAAAGTCTCTTTCAATTAAATAACCACAATCAACAAATTAGGCAGTAGGGAAAAAGGTAAAATTTGTTTAGGCAGCATTCTGTAATAAAGAGGAAATAACTGATTCTTTTATATCTATTAGGAAAGTTTAGGGTTTATTACTAAAGTCGCATAACTCGAAATAGAATAACATATCGAAAAATTATATATTTGTGGGAAATTAATAAAGATATACTGAATGAATATTATTTAAGAGATTGAATGTATCAGGAAAGATAAAAATGAGATAGGGAGTAGGGAGTAGGGACGAAGAAATCAACACAAATATTTCTCACTTCCAAATCTAAGGAATATATTTACCTCATATCTATCTATCCACTGGATTTCCCAGAATTGAAATCTTACCAATTTTCGATTTTAGTAACTATTCGTTCTCTTAATACTTTTTTTACAAATAGTCTCTAATATAAGTAATTGTGCTTTTAGGAATTTCCTACTTGAGAGAGAAAAGACTTAATTGGAAACAGAGAATAGGGAGAAATAACTGATCGTTTATGGATAAGATTCAAAGATATATAATAATAATGTGTAATTAATGTTCCATAAGTGCTTAATCAGAAAAAACTAAAATCTAGATAACTTGACCAAGTTCAACGCAATAGAGAATTTACAAAAATCTGAAAAATAGCTACCTTGACTCAAGTCAGTTGAAAAATATATTGACAGATTCATAACTTGACCTTCAGCAACTATAGGAGATTTTTAAACCTGGAAATTGCGGGATGCTGTAGGGTTCGGATCAGCTTTTAGGAACTTTACTTATGGATTCCCAAAAATATTGAGATGTACCTCATGGCTCTACTTTCGGCGCTCGTTTACTGAATAATGAATAATTAATAATTAATAGTTGATAGTTAATAATTATTCATGCAAAAATTCACGCCTTGAAGCCAACATTTGGATAGGCGATAAAATCAAAAAAAATATTTTAGTCAATCCTATCCATTTTCACAAGAGGTAATTATCAATTATCCATTAATGAACTAATTTAGCTTTCCCTGATATTTAAGAATTTGTAGAATTATCAACATCATTATCAGCATAGTCCATAGGAGTATACTCTACATAATCTGTCGGTTTGGCTTCTCGATCCATAGATGAAGACTCTGATGGACGAGGTTTTCTATTTCTCACAGGTCTATCTTCTGAATAACTTGCGGTAGGAATAGAACGTCCTCGGTTACGAGATGGTATTTCTTGATCTGTTCCGCTTTCCCAGGTATCTCGACTACGAGAACGAGGTAATCTATCCTCTTGGACATTAGGCTCACCAAAATTGTCTCGACTACGAGAACGAGGCCCCCTGTTGTCTATATCTACATCAGTTTCCCAATCTGGAGATGATGGCCTTGAGTAATCTTCTGGTCGAGAGCTACGCTTGCGTAATTTAGTCCTAGATTCTACTGTTCTACCATAGTTACTTCTTTGGCTAGGTGGACGACGGCGGTAGTCATCCTCATAATAATCTGCTCTAGAAGAACGATAATCTTGAGTACCCCTAATCCGACGGTTAGCTGGATATTCTTCTTGAGGCTGTAGTTCGTCAAACTCTGATTCTGCGTAGCTATACATAGGGCTAACAGATCGCTCTTCATCAACAACAGGTGTCCGTTCCCTAGCTTGTTGAGTAGTAACTCCTCTCAAACTTATGGCTTCTGCGGCAAAAAATATAGTAGAACCAGTTAATAAGAACTGACCAAAAGCTAAAATTGGGTCGAGTCGCCAACCTTGAAATATTAAAATTCCACCAGATAGTAGGCCAATTGCAGCAAAGAAAATATCGTGATCTCTTGCTAGTTTCGGACGCCATGTCCGTAGGAAGTAAAGGCCAGCTCCAGCCAAGGCTAGAATTACTCCCATTAGGGTCTGAAATCCAAATCCTAAGTTTACCATATATAAATCTCCTAACTTATATCAGTTAGCTATTAGAGTTAACAATTTTTACCTTAGCCTGTCACTCAGGCTGTAAGATATTTTTATATAGATGTAAGGTAAGGGTCTTAGAAAAAATAATTTCCTAGTTTGTAAACCTAATTTGCCCGATCAACCTTGAATTTAGAATTTAAAACAAAAAAGATTGGGAATTTATGTCTGTTAGTTTCCTAAAATTCACTTCAATTGAGCGTAAACCCTAAATATTTTTCAGATAATACATTACTTAATGTAACAAAGAAAAACCTCAGTTTGTTAGGGTTGGGCAATTTTATAATTGTCTCCCCTTTACTCTAGCTGAGGTTTTCCATAAATCTTTAGTTGATTATACAGAAGAGTTTCTTCTACAGTAGTATATTCAAGTCACAAAGCAAAATATTGAGACTCTAAGAACGAGTAACTTTATCCTTTTGACTAACGAATATAAGAAAAACTGTAGCAGGAATGACTACAATTAAGGTTCCTGCCAATATACTGAAGAAGAAGTTTGATAAGGAAGGAGTCATAAATTATTACCCTTTGTTACAAAAATTGATTTCCTTTATTTTTCAATATTAATCTATCATTGTACTGAAAATTTTTTCTCACAGTCTTAGAAGTTAAGTCTAATTTTCAAACATACTTGTCTGAAGATTTTGATAATCTAAGGCCAGTTTGACTTGGCTATATAGAACCTATTTGAGTTCTATGATTGGGAGTGTGGGGAGATGGGAAAATGGGGGCATTTTTGTAATTTTTTCCCCTATTTTATTTTTCAATCTCTTGACTTCCCCTTCTGCGAGGAGTTAGGGGTGGGTTGACTCCTGACTCCTTTGGCAAAAACCCTCACCTTTGCGGAGATACACTTAGGGATTCTATAGAACCCCTGAGTGGCTCTATAAAATTAGCTGGAGAGATGGGGAGATGATGAAGCAAGGGGCTATTTTTATACTTTTTTCCCTATTCTATTTGACCGAAATTATGACTCCCAACTCCTGTCTCC
>JBFRWR010000043.1:0-7662 GCA_051439685.1 Trichodesmium sp. | reverse complement strand
TTCTACAACAGGGGGATTATATTCATAACTAACGCCACGATATGTAAGTTTCATCGGTACTGCCTCCTATTATTTGCAGAGAAATTGAGGCGCGTTCCTTCAGGATGTTTCCTTACTTCCGTCTTCTGATGAGAAGATGAACGATTAATTTTTTTCTATGTCTTTATTATGGCTGAATATTTCTGAAACTGCCAGGCGTGAAAATACCGAACTTTTCGACTTTACATGAACTTAATAAAAATCTGTCAAATTACTTAAATGAAGTCTCTCAATATGCCCTGTTTTTTTTATGTATCGATATGAAGATTAAAAGTTCAAAGAGGGAAAATTTATAGAGAGAGCCTATTGATTGGGTTTTGTTATGGCTGAGTATAACCACTTAGCGTATTGTCAATTGGCCAACTGTCCTAATACTTTCTTGTATTGTTGTGAGAAATTGGACATAATTGGGTTCAATAAGTCTAGGCTACTTGCACCCTTCCTTTGACAATAGAACGTAATAATCTATCAACACTACGACGCTCCTCTTCACTTATAGAATCATCTAATACTGCAGCTAGGAGGCCATAACGGTCTTCTGGAGTTAGAGAACATTTGTCGGCAACAGAGGCCATAATTTCGTTGATTGCGCCGGGGAGTAATTGAACTTGAGGCATGGGACTTACCTTAAACTCTACACTTTAATCATCTCTGTTTTTTTTCGTTATGGTGGTGACTCACAGTTGGAGTTAAGGGTGATTTTTCGGCATTGTGGAGAGTGAGTTATTCAACTAGAAAAAAGTGAAGTAGATAAGTAACGAAAGTGACTAATATCACCGAATAATTAATAATTGAAGGAGCAGTCAGCAGTCAGCAATCAGCATATTGCTAACGCAAGGCTACCGCCAACAGCTTTTCACGGTGTATAATGGGGGATTCAAACCCCCATAAAAGGCGCACCACTAATTTTTCAAATATAGTGGGGGACTTAAACCCTTGGATTTTTAGCTGATAGCTAAATGCTGAAAGCTAATAGCTAGTTAATAATTAATAATTATTAATTTCAGAGAGTCTGGCTAGCTAAATAGTTGATATATTGCTCCTAAACTCCTTGATAATTATTAATTGTTTTCCGTTTGTAATGCTGCACAAATGGCTGCTTTTGCCAACATAAAAATTGTTAATTTTTAATTATTTAGAAGGGGTAATTGTTCATTATTAATTGCTGAAAATCTGATGCTTACAGAATAACACTCATATTAATTTGAAAGTTATTCTCACTGAACGTCTGAAAATTTCCAACTCGAAAATTGCCAAATTTTGCCGACGTTTTAGAGACTTGCAAGCTAGACTTTACATTCTTTTAATTGTTAGTTAATTGCAGAAATAAAACTTAGAAAAATCATTTCAACCTCTCTAGTTTTCGTCTTGCTAAATATTCATTGGTTCTTGAATAAACTTAACATATAGATGTTTAAAAGTAGACCTAACTATGCGTGGTATTCCAAAATCAATAGGTTTTTTAGTTGTGGGTAACTGCCAATTTTCTACTTCAAGTTCAGCAGGCTTTAATAATGGAAAATTAACCATACTTAAATCAGAACAAAATCCCATTTCCTCAGCAACTGCCACTGTGGGAACTTCTGCTGGATTAACTTTGAGAATGTCTATAAATGTTCTATCAAGAGCAAATACATCTGTAGATGCTCCCAAAATTCCTAGCTTTCTCGGTTCTCCACCAATAGGACCATTACCTTCTTGACCGATAATACTATCAATAATAGTCAAATCTGGATTAATTGTTTTTGCTGTTTCTACCAGCATTTTTCCAAAACGATGAGCATCTTTACCTGCTTCTAAATGCCACCAAGCTTTCATTTTTCCTGGAACACAACCAAATAAGTTTTTTACTCCCATTGTCATAGTTAGTTGAACATGGGATTTAAGCTTTGGCAAATTAATTATTACATCTGCTGCCATTGCTTCTTTACTTAACAACAAATGATTAAACTCTTGACTAACTATGTCGTAACGTTGGCCATGAAACTCAACTATTGGTAAGTCAAATTCTTCAAGTAATGATAAATAACCATTTGCTTTTGCCACACCCATAGCACTACCGAAAGCTGGACTATCACCTAAAAAAGGTTTACCACCAGCTTTTTTTACCATTTTAGCTACACAATAAACTATTTCTCTTCTCGTTACACATTCTTTTGTTGGGCGAGAACCTGTGAGCAAATTTGGTTTTAGTAGGACGCGATTACCAGGTTTGACAAAGGTATTAATTCCCCCTAGTGGTTCTAAAAGTTTCTCTATAGATTTTTCTAATTCGTTTATTTCATAAGAATTCGTTCTAATTAAACTAATAGTAGACATATTTTTCACTTGCTTTGAAGGAGTAATTAATTATTATATAGCAATACCGAATAATTAATAGTTAATAGTTAATAATTAATAATTTAAGAGTTGATATAGCAATCCGCGCATAGGTCGTGACAAATTCAAAAGTAAATAAAAAACCTGAAATTCTTACCTGTTCCCTGTTCCCTCTTCCCTGTCCCCTAAAAAGCAGTAGGATTTTTACCACGAATAAAATAGGATTGCTATAGTCAATAATTAATTATTCATTCAACAATTCACGCCTTTATGCCTTCTGCCCTCTGCCTTCCTTACACAGATATGATAAGTATTTAACCGGATTCTATATGACTCCTCCCTTCTTAATTATAACTATTAGAAGTCTCCGATAATTAAAAATAAAATCAATCCCATACGAATAAATTATTAATTCTTCTTCCCTACTCCCTACTCCCTACTCCCTGCTCCCTACTCCCTCTTTTCCGGAGATGTCTATTCAATCAGACATGATATTACATAATAATTCATCATAAAATTAAGACTGAACAATTAGGAAATAAAACATAATGTTTGAACAACAACCAGAAGCTATTCAACAAAAAGTAAAGAACTTAGCAACTGAATCACAAAAAACAAATCCTACTGCATGGTTTGATATTTTATATTCTGAAGCTGAGGGTGATGCTGGACAAATACCTTGGGCGCGTTTAACAACACACCCCTATCTACAAGAGTGGTTAGATATTTCTCAATCACATGGAGTTGGACGCACTGCTTTAGTTATTGGGTGTGGTTTGGGTGATGATGCAGAAGCTTTAGCCAAGTTGGGTTTTCAAGTGACAGCTTTTGATATTTCTACAAAGGCGATCGCCTGGTGCAAAGAAAGATTTCCTAATTCTTCAGTCAAGTATTTGGTTGCCGATCTGTTGAACTTAGATTCTGGATGGTATCGTAAATTTGATTTGGTGGTGGAGTCGAGGACTATTCAAGCTTTGCCAGTAGAGATGCGATCGCAAGTTATTAACTGTATTGCTCCTTTGGTGGCAGATAGAGGTACACTTTTAGTGATTACTCTCATACGGGACAATGATTCTGTAACTGATGGTCCTCCTTGGCCTTTATCAGAGAAAGAACTTGCCGAGTTTATTGAGTTAGGGTTACAAGAAGTTCGGCGGAATTTATTTTTATCTGAAGCGGGTGAACAGACGATTAAACAAGTTTGGATTGAATATTGTTTGAATATTTAAGAAAACATAATTTTCGATTAGCAGCACTATCCTTCAAGCCAACGGAGGTAAACCTTTTCGCTGAAAAACCCTGCTTTTTTAGGTCAGTTATCAACCACTGAGGGAGACCTATCCTCAAATATTCGCCCTTATCACTGCTGACAGAAGCAATGCCTTTCCTAAACTTTCTATCAGTCACCTATCAAAAAGTCCTTTTTTCTATCAAAACTCAATCATCTTTAACGAGATAACAAGGATTATAGACTATGCGCTCAACTCCTAAAAATTGCTAGGATTGACTAGGTTTTTCAAAGGTGGTGATGGGCAAAGAAATAATATCAATAAAGTTGGGCGTCTTCATCTTGAAATTAAATAGTAATCGTCCATCACCCATCACCAATAGTTAATTTTTGTTAATCATTCATACTATCAATACTAAGTGGAACCATATCACCATTAATCGTCAGTCCTAATAACATAGATTCATGTGGTCGTATTACTTTGCCAGTTAGTACACATCGTTCTTCCTTTTGAGCTGTTGCTTCTAGACTTGCTCGAATATCTTCATGGGAAAATTGAGTTCGATAATCTCCCGACTTTTGCTGAACATAGTTCCAGAGAATATCTCGAATCAGAGCTTGATAGCCTTGATTATTGGCCATTCTTTTTAGCTTATCTTTTAACTCTCTTTCGAGACGAATGCTAGTAACTTCCATATCAGTAGTTGACGTTCTAGGAACTGTGTACATAATTTTTTTTCTCCTTAAATTTTAGGTAGACATCTCTGTAATATTAGTGTAGTATAAAAAAGGTTAAATTTAAAACTCACTTTTTGAAGGCCAACCTGTGATTCTTCCAAATACCCAAACCATTGAACAGTCAAAAAGCAGCCTATTTGTAGGTTGTACAGCTATATCATGGTTAATTTTGGGCAAAATATTATTTGATAGAAAAAATTTTGGTATTGATTATGGAGGATTAGAGGTAGTCACAAAATTTAACCACTTTTTTCCAATTGAACAGCCAAATATTGGGTCAGATCAATTCAGAGGAAGCAAAAGGTACAGACCGAAGGTATCTGTACATTAAGTCAGACTAAAAGGTATAAGTATCTTTTTTCTAGCCCCTGCTTCCGAATAAACAGAAGCAGGGGTTGTTAGTTTTAAATAAGATAAGCAAAAAATCAGAAAATCAAGTGAAATTTTGAATTTGGACAATCAAATTAAAGGCCAGTCGCTATCAAAAATCTAAAATCTTAAATTTAGGAGGTAAAGCAGTGACCAGTATGACTCAAGTATTAAACCAATCTGTAGTGGTATTTTCCAAGAATTACTTACCCATGACCAGTGTCAATATTAAGCGGGCGATCGCTCTATTGATTACTGGTAAGGCTGAACCTCTGGATTTTGAAGATGGTAGTGGCTGGTCTGTGCGTTCTCCTAGTATGGTCTTATATGTTCCCGAACAAATTCGCCTAACAATGGCAGGCCAAGAAAGGGTTTGGAAAGTCCCTCCAGTTAACCGTAAGGAAGTGCTAAAACGAGACCATCATCGTTGTCAATATTGTGGTACTACTAAACGTTTAACCTTAGATCATGTAATTCCCAGGTCTAAGGGTGGTAAGCATAGTTGGGATAATGTAGTTACAGCTTGTGAAAAGTGCAATGCTACTAAAGGTAATCGCACCCCGACTGAAGCAGGTATGAAATTATTAAATCAACCAAAAACACCAATACATCCTACTATTGCATTTGCTGAACAGTTCTGGCGCGAAAGGCAACACAAGGTTTAGAAACTTAATATTTTTCTATAGTAGTAGACCAGAAAAGTTGCCATAATTTTCGTTAGTTCTAGGAAGTAACTAGAGCTAAATTTTAATGCCGTCATTTGAAAATAGAAGGGCAAAGAAATTATCCTATAGCAGGGAATAGGGAATAGGGAATAGTAAAAAAAACATTTCCTAGTCGAAGATTTATTATTGCTCTATCTCCTAACCAATTATTTCTTAGCTATAGATGCCAGATGTTGTTAATAAAACTAATTTCAATAACTACAAAAAGTTTTGAGTTTCGAGTTATAGATTAAAAAAGCGGTCAGCAGTCAGCGGTCAGCAGTAAAGGTTTATAAGGGGAATATTACCCCTCTGCGTATAGAAACTGGGGATTTAAACCCAAGCCTAAAAAGCTGATAGCTGTTTGCGAAGCATTCCGGAACGGAAATGCTAAAAGTTAATAGCTAGTTAATCACTCAATAACATCCGAAGCTCTTCAGATTAAAAAAGGAGAGACCACCGGGAATGCTAAAGTTAACTTATACTGAATCTGGCTTTTATATGGAGCGTTTGGCTCAATCTCCCGAACAGTTGGTAGCACTGCGGGTAATGTTGGCTATGCGAGTTGGTCAAAAAATTGTTGTTGAACCAAGTTCTGCTGCTTTTTTGCTACCTGTAAATTTACCTCAGTTGTCAATGTTGGAAGTAGCTGTACAAAAGGAGGGTGGAGAAAGCATTGCTCTTTGTGTCGCTGATGAGGAATTTGTTGAAGTTTGTTTAGGAGGAAGTTGGATTTCTGTAGAGCCAGAACAAGAGAATGGAGTTTTTATCACTGCTTTGAGCGATCGGATTGAGTTGTTACTTTTTAAGTTGTGGCAAGCAACTGAGGTTAATGCCTCGGTCAGTCAGGAAGCAAGTGATTGGTAATGGATAATTGATAATTGATAATGGATAATGGATAATTGATAATTAAAACTATCTCTAATTAGAGATTATCTATTGGTAAATAGGCAATAATTTAAGTGAGAATGTAGGGATGTTCCATAACACATCCCTACAAGAATTTCAGGCGATATTCTCTTTTTTGTTAGGAATGCGATCACCCTATCATCCAAAAATAGTCAGGACTTACGCAGGGACGCTATCTGTAGGGGCAATTCATGAATTGCCCCTACAAAAAACACAATATTATAGATGCTTTGCGTAAGTCCTGATAGTTTCAAATTAAAAATTAGACAAGAGGAGCAAATTATAGATTTTACTTATCACCTAAACAATTAAAATTGTTTATGCTAATCAAACAAGCTTCGATTTTTCTCAAATTATTACAAAATATTTCACGCACTTGCGTTATTTCAGAGATTTGGTATCATCTAGATACATAAGGTATTGTGCCATTTTTATGTTTAAAAGTAAAATATTATGTCCTGAATAAAGCTACAAGCAAGTCTTTACGTTAATATTATTCTGATTATTAATATTTTTTGCCAAGGTGAATAATCTTAAAACAATAAATTTTTATGAGTCAAAGTGGTTAAGTAATTATGGCTATTGACAGATTACTTGTTATAGGGTAAGAAAAATTGCTTTTCTAAATGGAAATAGAATATTTTAGTAATGGTCAAAAATAATATAGCAATTCCCAAAAAGCGCGAGGTAAAAAAATTGCTTTGTTTGAGGAAACAGGGAATAAAAAGACAAAAAGATACAGTGGATTCACAGCATAATAACTACAAATATTAACGATAAAACCTTTGTAGGGCAGGCATCTTGTCTGTGATAGCTATACCAAACTTAAATTAAATTAGGCTGAACTCTACGTCACTAGGTTGAGAAATGCTAGAAAAGCGATTTATAAATCTGAAATTGCAAGTATTTTCTAGTAAAAAATAATCTTATTGGAGTTGTCAAATACTCTAGATTTCCTAGAATAAGTTTTTTGATGAGATTTTTATAACTTCTTGCTTCTTTCTTATTCCTTAAATTTTTTTCTCAGAGCGATCGCCAATCAAAATATTTCAAGTCAAATTACAAAAGCAATTATGAAAAATTAGAAATCTGAAATATAGTCTAATATAAGAAGTTTAAGTGGGTAGAATAAATTTATTTATGATATTTTTCCAATTTATTTTTTATTGCTTTATGCCATGTCTTACAGTGATTTTTCTCTCTCACAATTAGAATCTGAATTTAATTTGATAGTTCAGGAACGAGTAGAATTATTCAAGTCGATAGAATCTGTAAATCCTAGTGATTTACTGAAAGAAATTTTAGCTGAAAATATTCCTTTAGCATTAGAAATTGATACGGAAAAAGCGCGTTCTG
>JBFRWR010000042.1:0-10574 GCA_051439685.1 Trichodesmium sp. | reverse complement strand
TATGGCATAGTTTTTACTGCTATTGATGAAAGATATGATTATGGAGAGATTCGTGAAATTAGTATCGGAGCTATTCAAGGTGTTATAATTATTACTGTTGTTCATACAGAACGTAACGGTAATATTCGTATCATCTCAGCTAGAAAAGCAACTTTTAAAGAACAGAAAATTTATTATGACTATCTCACCAGAACGACTTAAAGAATTGCAAAATATAAATGACTCTGATATTGACACTTCAGACATTCCCGAACTTGACGATAAATTTTGGGAAAAAGCTAGAAGAGTTGAGCCGATATCTCAAGAAACAGTTTTGATTAAATTAGAGCCAGATATTGTCAACTGGTTTAAAAATAAAAGTCCAAACTATAAAACTATTATCAATCAAGTTTTGCGTGATTATATTAATCAACAAAAATCACAATGAATTTTAACGAAGGTTCCCCAAGGATTGAAATCCTTGGCTAATAGCTTAAGTCGTCTTTAGATGACTAAATTATCTATACTTCTTTTTTTTTTGCAGGCGATCGCCAGATTCAGTTACCAGTTTTTCTGCCAAAGTTGAATAATATAGAATCCTATCTTATTAAATTATGAATCAAAAAATAAACAATCAGCGTAACGCCCTATTAGATTATCTAAAAAAAAGGTGCGTGACGGCTAAATTTCTTGAGCTTCCCTAAAATCAAAAAAGGATGCCGTCACACACCCTACTATTTCTACTATTTCTATTTTCCTGCCAACCTATCTTCCTTTGCCAAAAAAGGTTGTAAATAAACCACAGGTAACTCTCTAGAAAAATTAGAATTTGCCAATTTTCCTTCAGTATTCTGAGCGACAGTCGTACCATTCCATAAAGCTTTAGTCATATCACTCAACGCTTGATAACCATCCACTCCCTCATCCAAAGTCAACAATAACGGACAACCATCACCATTATCTTTAGTTTTCGCACAAATTACTTGTTGTTTTGGAGTATTAGCATCGTTGCGATATTCCAGAGAAAGTAAACCATCTTTGCGAAAATATTCTAACCGCTCTTGTATTTTGTCGCATCGTCTCGGAGTAGACCAACCTCCTCCCATAGTTTTCTCAATCTCTAACCAGGGTTGTTTTTTCTTGCCATTGTCATACATCACCGTCCAAATATTTGTCTCTGCTCGTAACTCGCAAGAAAAACGGTCTGTTGGTTTCACGTCCACATTACCAGAGGGTTGACTTGGCATTAACTTTATACCCAAGCTACCCATATCTACCAATAATGAAATAGCAGCAACTATTAGACCTGCTATTCCTACTCCTACTCCTGCTACTGCTACAGTATTTTGATTTAGTCTCACCAGTTTCTCCTTACCTATATCTATATCTATATCTATATATATAGTTGTTATAAATATTTTTTAGGGTATCGAAATAGATCCCCCCAATATTTTATCCAATGTTATGTGAGGAGTTTTCGGAAAGGTTGAGATATTTCAGTTATTAGTTTTCCCAGATTAATTTTCATCTACTAAAGTTAATGCTTCTGTTTTAAGAGATTGACTTAAATAAAAACCATTACAATAAAAATGCTTCTAAAATAGGCAATAATTGGTCAAGTAATCCTAACTGTTTAGCTTTTACTAAAATTCCTACTGTTCCTATTATTTTAATTCCTAATCTTTTCGCTGTATTTCTTGCTTGTTTATCATCAACAATTAAACGATAACCTAACTCATAAGCTAAAGTAATAGCCTCTGCTTCTCCATCATCAACCACCAACTTTAAAGAATTAACCATCCCTATATTTTGGGTACTTTTAACAATCAACCAAGAAAAATAAATACCAAACTCTTTTTGAACTTCTGGCGGAATTGTTACCTGAGAAAACATCTGTGGTAAAAATCTATTTTACCAATTCTTTCTAACCCGATTAAGCAGGTACTATCAGCAATAATTAAATCAGTCATTTACTTATTTCTTCCTGCAATTCTTCAGGGGAATAATTAAAAATAGGAACTTTATATTGCCCCAAAACTTCTAGAAAAGCCAACTTAGAATATCCTGCTAATTTTGCTGCTTTTCCTAAAGAAATTTTATTAACTTCATATAATTTTATTGCTAAGAATAACTTAGCCTCATTTTCGGAAATTCCCACAGGAAGTTCACAAACTAAATTCATAATTGCTCCTCTTTGTGCTTACTTCTATGTTAACTATAAAGGTAGTCCTGCTCAAATATCAAAGTTATAAATGAGGCGATAATTGCAGAATTAGACCGTGAGTATATCTGTGCGCACCTTCTCCATTATGAGCAATAATAGCACAAATAAATTAAGTAAGTCAACCCCTTGCTCAAATTTTTTTCTGGGCAATATTCTCAATCTGACTTTTTTTGCCAATCAGAAATAACTTTTTCTAAATACCAAACCCGATCTTTTCCCGGATATTTTTCTCTAACTTTAGTAATCAATCTTTCTGCAATTTCCCAATAACCTCCAACCATTCTTAAAAGTTGTTGTTGCAGTTGCTTATACTTAGTATTTTCATCAATATTCTGATTTTGACTAGGAACGAATTTTTGAATTTTCTGCAAATTATCTAAAGTTTTTTGATAGTTTTTCCAATCTTCAGCATCCCCAAATAACTTAGCAGCATTCTGATAATCATCTATAGCTTTTTTCATTTCTTCTAAGCGGGAATAAATAATACCTCGATGATAAAAAGCTTTAGCTTCATGAGGATTAATTTTCAATGCTTGTTCATAATCTGAAATTGCCTCTTGATACGCTCCCATCTCTCGATAAACATTACCCCTCGTTACATAAATAAGTGAATTATTCGGTTCAATTTTTAAAGCTGCATCAAAATCAGCGATCGCTCCTTTAAAATCTCCCATTTGACTACGAACCATTCCCCGATTTCGATAGGCTAAGGTATCTTGAGCATTATATGTTAAAGCCTGATTAAAATCTGATATTGCTTTTAAATTATTACCTTGTTTATAGTGAATAATTCCTCGGCAACAATAAGCTTGAGCATCTTCTGGATCGACTTGCAAAGCCCAGTTTAAATCGGTTATTGCTCCCTGGCGATCGCCTTTTTCAAATCTTCTCAACATTTGAGTTAAAAACGTTTGACTATTACCTTTTTCCCTGGTAATGTTATTGTCAGTTTTTACAGTAGTAGTTTCGACACTTTGTAACCGTTTAATCTTCTCCAAACATTTCCGACAATTAACAGTATCTTTCTGGGCTAAATACAATTCTGCACTTTGTTTAAAATTGGCAATTGCTGCTTCTTTATTCTTTTGTTTCTGGTAAGCTTTAGCTAATAATTTATAAGCTGGAGCATAGTTATTATTAATAGTAATTATTTGATTAGTATCAGTAATAGTTCCTGAAATATCTCCTACTGCAAACTTAGCAATAGCACGACCAAAATAAGCATCTATATAATTAGGATTAATTTTAATTGCTTCAGTATAATCTGCAATTGCTACTTCCTTATTTCCCAAATCAAACTGTGCCAAACCTCTACCATAATAAGCTTCAGCAAAGTTAGGATTTATTTCTATAACTCGGCTAAAATCGGCAATTGCTGCTTTGTATTCTCTAGCGCGAGATTTTGCTAAGGCTTGACTATAAATTTCTTGTTCCATTATCTTCAAGTTTATCCTTTTATAAACAATCCTATCATGTAAGCATTCAGCTATATAGTTGAGCATCCCCACTTCTACCACATCCTTCTGCAATATTCGCAGGAATTGAAACACAAGAACTACGAGCTTGACTTGTCAACCCATACAATTCTGTGGCAGAAAATGTAGATGTGGCTCAATATACTGCTTGGGTTAACTGATGAGCTTTCACCCATACTTTTAATTCTTTAAAATCTTTCAATTCTTTTGTCCTCTTTGAAAGGTCACGAGAGCTGATAGCTGATAGCTGACCGCTGAATGCTTACCCTATTATTTAAAATAAAAATTAAAATATTCATAGGCTAAATTAAGTAAAAAGTAAGCCAAACAATATCTTGTCTGTTGCCTACTTCTACAAAAAATCTATTCTCTTTTTCGGATAGGTTTATTAATTATTGATTATTTAGCACTGAGCGACAGTTAAAAATCAGCCTCTATTTCTTTTTTCCTATGTAAAATTTGAGAAGATTTTCTCAGATTTTAGTCAATCTAAATTAAGGATGTTAACTCTCATAAAGTTCTAAAGGCAAACCATCTGGGTCTGGAAAAAAAGTAAAAAGCTTGCCAGTTATTTCGTCAATTCTAATATTTTCGACCTGAATATTATGAGATTTTAAATAATCAACAGCCTCTTGAATATTATCTACTTCTAATGCTAAATGTCTTAACCCACAAGCTTCTGGACGAGTTAATCTTTTTGGTGGTTCAGGAAATGAAAATAATTCAATGCGATCGCCATTTCCTACCTCTAAATCTAACTTATAAGAATTACGGTCTTTTCTCAAAGTTTCTTGAATAATTTCACAGCCTAAAATATTGACATAAAAATCTTTTGAGTTTGCATAATCTGAACAAATAATTGCAATATGATTGAATCTTTTAATTTTCATAGTAATAATTTTATAAGTAAAAATAAAAGTTTTCTAGATATTTTCAGGAATAATAATTAAAAATTACCTCTTCTTATCAAAAAGAGGGTTTGGAGACCAAACCCCTACGGATGCAACTAACTAACGACAAGTTTCACGATCGCATTTACCCTTGACAATAACCTCGTAACTTGTAGCATCAAGTCCCGAAGGTAACTTATCTAGTTGCAAATTACTAAAAGTTTCCCAGTCTATATCAATGATCGCCCCACAGTTTTGACAGCAAAAATGATGATGGGGTTGAACATTCGCATCATAACGAGTTACTCCCTCCTCCAGTAATACTTCTTTAACTAAATCTACTTCCCGTAGTACACTTAAGGCGCTATAAATAGTTGCCTTAGAAGAAATTGGCAAATCTCGGTTTACTTCACTGAGAATGTCCTCAACAGTCGGATGATCTGAACGAGATAGAAGGTTAGCATAAACTGCAAATCTCTGGGGAGTAATTCTCAGCCCTTTTGATTGCATTTTTCTCTTAATTTCTGTTCCAGAATAGTTACTGTTCATTATTTAAACTTATTATATTGATATTTTTAACCAATTTATAATTATAACACATATCTACTGATATTCAATATTAACTTTAAATTAATATTTTTCTTGAAGTTTTATTAAATAAGAATTATTATTAGAAATAACAGAGTACAGCAAGTTACTCATAACTTACCAGAGGAAAACATCATGGACTTATCCAACTCCAATACCAGCAAAAACTTGTCAGAAGCATTTGCTGGAGAATCAATGGCTAATCGTAAATATCTTTTCTTCGCCGAAGTTACCAAAAAATTAGGCATGGAAGACTTAGCCAAACTGTTCCGGGAAACAGCAAACCAAGAGACTCAACACGCTTTTTCCCATTTTCGTTTGCTTCATCCAGAATTAGTAGTAGACGATCCATCAACTCTAAATGAAGAACAGAAAAAAGCGATCGCCTCTCGTTGTCTAGAATTAGCAATAGAAGGGGAAACTTACGAATATACAACCATGTACCCAGAATTTGCCGAACAAGCAAGAGTAGATCGTGATAGTGGAGCAGCAGCAGAATTTAAAGAGCAGGAAGAAGAGTCCCGCGAACACGCTTCCACTTTCCGTCAAGCAGCACATAAGTTTGGTTTACTCACCCACATTGAACATCACCACGCCGATCAATATACAGAAGCACTCGAAAGTCTTAACGGTAATACACCTAAACAAAAAGTTGCTGGCAGTAAATGGATATGTCGCGTCTGTTCAATGATATATGATCCACAGGTAGGCGATCCTGACTCTGGTATTGATCCTGGGACAGCATTTGCAGACATTCCTGAAGATTGGTCTTGCCCTATTTGTGGAGCGCAGAAGAAGTCTTTTGTTCCCTACGAAGAAGTAGTAGCAGCATAAACTTTTTTTTGAACTTCCGACTTACGCAAAAGCAGGAAATATACCCCAATTGTAGGGGGTTAACAGCCCCCCTACTAAATAAGGTTGTTGTGCGTAAGTCCTGAAACTGATAAATACTTCAGTTATAAGAAGATTTTTTGATTCAAGAGCGATCGCTTCTGACGGTGATCCCTCTTTTTATTTACAGGACTTACGCATAACCCCTATATCTAGTAGCAGGGCTGTTTCAAAGTCAAATAAATAATTGATATGAATGAGAATTGGGGGAACGATTACCGGAATTTGCGGAAAATTGACGAAAAACTAGCGATTTTTCGGGGTGGAGGTAGGGAAAACTTCCCAAAGAATTTTGGTCAAATCAACGGAATTTATGAAAAATACATGGAATCATCAAAATTATTGAGCGATAAATTTGGGGAAAATCCTGGGTATAGGGTGGAAAATTCTCCTCTGCTCCCTGCTCCCCTGCTCTCCCTCTACCTTAACCAAGAATGAAACAGCCCTACTATATCTAGTAGGGGGATTTCCTTCTGAATGGTGCGCAAATGCGAATCGCCCCTACAGATGGTGTATGATTAGATATTTTTCATAAGACACTGTTTATCAAACAAGTATTAAGAGAGCTTAGAGTGACTAAAATCTAAAATAGGTAAGACTTCAAAAGCTTAAAATCTGGTAAATACCAGAGGTGGAGAGGTACAGATATTCCCTAGATTTTTAAGTGAAAAATAGTTATCTTGATTTCTTATTTCTTATTACCTGTTCCCAGTTAAGTGTTCCCTCTTCCCTTTTTATATTTCCTGATAAATTCAATCTCTAAGTCCTGATTTATTGACATTTGTTACTCAGCAAGATATAAATATTTTAAATATATTTGTATGATTTGAGGATTTATTTATGGTATTTAACCGATGCAGAGCAAAATCTATTCCCGGATTAATTTTCTCTCTAGGAGTCAGTATATTATCACCTTTTTTTACTACAAAAACTGCTATTTGCGCCGAAAAAATTATCATTGCAGTTCCTGAGATTAATATCACAACTCCTATCGAGCTTTCTTTACCTTCTTTTCAAATTAACATCTCAGTTCAATCTCTAGAAAATTTTGCTAATGGCGGAGAATATAGTCAGGAATTTAATTTTTATTCAGAACTTTTAAAAGAAGAAATAGGGGATTTATATCAACTTTTACAAAAAGAAAAAAAAGGAATGCAAGAACTTTTGCAAAAACCTTTTGATGTAAATCCTGCTATTGTAGAAGCATTTATGGAAGAGCCAGTAGGACAAGAAGTCTTAAAACGTTTAGGTGAAATTATTCAAACTGAAAACAAAGAAAATGGCAGTGAAGCACTGCAAACAGCTTTTAGGGAAGCTGCTGCCGAACCTGATGGTTTAACTATTATTAATTTACTCAAAAAACTGCCGGAAGATATTGTTATAGAACTGAAAAAAGGCGTGGATTTAGTTCAAGAGTTAGAAGAAAGATTTGTTGAGTCAGATATAATTTTGGCAGATATTCAAGCACAAGCAAAAAATCGAGAAGTTCCTGAAGCAAGAAAAGATTTTAATAATTTACCAGATTTAACAAAACCAGGAAATTTTAGATGGGAAAAACAATCTTTTACCTTTAGAAATCCTAATCGTGAACGTTCTTCTCCAGCAGATATTTATTTGCCTAATATTTCTGGAAATAAATTAATTCCTGTAGTCATAATTTCCCATGGTTTAGGTTCAGATAGAAGTAGTTTTATCTATCTTGCCGAACATTTAGCATCTCATGGTTTTGCCGTAATAGTACCAGAACATATTGGTTCAAGTGCAGAAAAAATTCAAAAAATCTTTGGAGGTTTTAGTAGACCTGTAGATGGAATGACATTTATTAATCGTCCATTAGATATTACATATTTACTAGATGAATTAGAGGAAAAAACAGGCTCCGATCCAGTATGGAAAGGTAGGCTAAATTTTCAACAAGTGGGAGTCTTAGGTCAATCTTTTGGCGGTTATACTGCTTTAAGTCTTGCAGGTGCTCCGCTTAACTTAGAACAACTCCGAAAAGATTGTCAACTTGAAGATACTAAGTTTATCTTAAATTTATCCCTATTATTACAGTGCCAAACTACTACTTTACCATCAGATATAACCTCAAATTTACAAGATGAACGCATCACAGCAGCTATTGCAATTAATCCAGTTAGTAGTAGTATATTTGGCTCTGAAGGTATTAGTAAAATTAAAATACCAATGATGATGATTGCTAGCACTGAAGATATTTTTGCTCCAGCAATTCCAGAACAAATTTATCCATTTACTCGCTTAACAACCCCAGAAAAATATTTAATAATAACTCAACCAGGCACTCATTTTTCATTTATTGGAGAGGAAAAAGATCCTTCTGTAGAACTACCGGAAAAATTAATCGGTCCCGATCCTAATTTAGCTTACCCTTATCTTCAGGCATTAAGTTTAGCTTTTTTTCAAGGTTATTTGCAAAATGAATCCCAATCATTATTATATTTAAGTAATTCTTATCTAGAATATCTACAGCAAGAACCCTTTATTTTCAGTTTGCTCAAGTCTCTTACAGAAGAAGATATACAAAAAGCGATCGATAATTTGGATGAATAATTGATAGATAAATAATACAGCAAATTTCAGGATAGTAAGGTGAATTTTTAGAGGAATCTAGACTTGTTGTTAATTCTCTTTTTTCTAAATCCAGAAAACTTTGTACCCGAGCAACTGGAAAACGGCTGTATAATTATTTCTAGCTTAACGTCGGCGACAGCCTTTTAGCTACGCGACATATTTGCAGAGCATTCCGTAGGAAAAAGCGTTGTTTCCGTTCTACTAAACTTGCCCAAACTTACCCAAAATCTATTTTAAGCTTTGGAGTTAGCTTCCTGTTTCTCTGAAGACCACCGACTATTGTCTGCAACTTATCTTCTCCACAAGCTTAAAATACCTTGGAACCCAAGCTACTTATTCACATAGTTTTCTAGGTTGACAGCAGCATTAAAGTCTCTATCAGCAGTAAAACCACAAGCTGCACATCTGAAAATATTTTTGTCTATATCTGCTGAAAAGTTTATTATACATTGGTTTTAGATTTTTTTTAACTTTGTTAAGTAAATGTGAATTATCGACAGCAGAATTAATTTAGATACTTATACTTAGTAATAAGTAAAAGTTATTAATGGAAATAGATTATGGAAGGTATTTTTTCTGAAAAGCAAGTATCCTCCTTGGTTTCAGGCGATGGCCATCGGGGGGGGGTGGGCGATGTTAGTGGCGATCACTTATTACCTAGTAGTAATCCCAATAGTAATTTCTACTCAAATCTTCCACCTATAGATATAAATGCATGGCAGGGAGAAAATATATTAAATAGTGAGTATGAAGTTACAGAAAATTTGAGTAGTTTTGAACAGGAGAGTCATGGTGATACAGATATTCTGATTGGCAGTAATGTCGTAGAAAATGCTCTGCCAAGGGTTCAAGATTTACTGCAAAATTTCTCTAGTAAAGTAGATTTTGAGGAGCAAATGAATCTGGCTTTTGGAGATGGTTATGATGTTAGTAAAGCTGATGTTTTAGTTGACAGTTGGCAAGATGAAAATTCAGGGTTTTTGCCAGAGATAAAAATTGTTTCTGAGGATGAAATTAATGGGGCAAAAGGTGCTTTTGCTGGAGAAACAGAGACGATTTATTTAGCAGAAGAGTTTGTTGAGGATAATGTTGGGGATTTAGAGGCGATCGCTTCTGTAATTGTTGAAGAGTACGGTCATTATTTTGACTGGGAAATTAATAGTTTTGATAGCCCTGGGGATGAAGGGGAAATATTTGCCAGTTTTGTTTTGGGCGAGGAGTTGAGTGGGGATGAGTTGTTGCGGATGAAACAGGAGAATGATGAAGCAACAGTCTTGTTAAATGGTGAGAATATTAGTATTGAGCAAGCCAATGTTTCCTGGCTCGGAGGTAGCGGAGATTGGTATAACGCGCGTAAGTGGAGCGGTGGCAAAGTGCCCAAGTCTACCGATAATGTCACAGTGGAAACCTTTGGCCAAAACATCAAAATTAGTTTTTCCAAGGGAAATCCTAATATTAGGGATTTGTTTTTAGGAGCTAAGGATAGTGGATCTTTAACTTTGAATGGATTAACAAATGTAGGAAACGACACGGATATTTTAGCCGAAGGAAAAAACAGTGTAGTTAAGTTGCCAGACTTAAAGACTTTCTCAGGCAAAGATGTATATCAACCTTCATCTATTACTGTCAGAGATGGTGGGAAAATAGAAGCAAACAAATTAGCCACCATGACACAGGTAGACTTGTTTGCTGACAACAGTAATTTACAATTACCCGCAGTTAACAATTTTACAGGTATAGACGATAATGCGATTAAAGCAACTAACAAAGGAAAATTGACTTTGGGTGCTAAGACTATTAGTGGAGATGTGGATATCAGCGTTATAGGAAAAGGCAGTGTCGTTGATTTGCCTCGGTTAACGGCTTTTAACGGCAAAGATGTTTACCTACCCTCATTCATTGAAGTTAAAAATGATGCCACCCTTAAAGCCCAAA